>NZ_DAHXOI010000041.1 GCF_027364955.1 Ferrimicrobium sp. | reverse complement strand
ATCTCCGGTCCAGAGTTACACGAATCGTTGGTCCAGAGATCTGCGAACTATTGGTCCAGAGTTACACGAATCGTTGGCCCAGAGATATAAGAAAAGTCAACCTTGGGCATGGATGGACAGAACCAGCCACCTTCGACAAGGTTGGCTCCTCCAAAATTGTCCTGTATTCCAAGTTGATTCGACTGATAGTCAAAGCAAAGCTCATAGCCCATCTTCCGCAAGGGAATTTGGAGCTTCTCGAACTTGGAGTTGGGGAGATAGGCTCGGTCGCCCACCACCCAACCGGGTTGATAACTGCGTTCGATGAGTGACTCAAAAGTTCGTCTCCCATGACCCGAGACATCGTGTCCAGGCCTATCAAAGTCGATTGCCACGCTAATCCGAGGGAAGTCGATCTTGGGTCCGAGGCTCGCGAGAGTGATCAGCGTTGCCTCATAGGACCAGAATGCCGCTTTGTAAGACTTTGTACCATCGTCATGGTGATTGCCTTCTCGAACATAGCGCCCAGCATCGGGATTATGACTGACGCGATCAGACCTGACCCCATTGCCTTGCTTGCCCCACGTTGCCACCGGTGTAGCATCGATACAGTAGATGGGCGCGAGCTCATGATACGCTTGGGGACACTGCTCTCTCGCCCATTGCACCGTCGCATCAAGGAGCTGATTACACACCCAGAACAACGTCTCTTCCCTCTCCTGGCGTCGGGTTTTCTTACGCTTGGCCAGCACGTCGGCGTATTCTTGCTTCGTGAGGCGTTTCCACTTTGGATAGGGATAGGGGTCGATTACGTCAGCGAACCGAACCCAGGCGCGATACACCGCATCGTAGCGCGCCCTATCAGTGAGAGAACTGCGAATCCCGAGTTCTCTGATGAGATTCTTACTCAGGTAAGGAACGAGCGCAGAGGCATGCTTCAAGAAGATAGAAAACTCGAGAAGTGCGAGCGTCATCATGAGGGTTAACACAGCACGATCATTGATCAAGGCTGGTCTCCCGCCACCATGGTGCCGAGGCAAGGCCCCTTCCGTCTGCTGATCTTTCAACGCATCGCGTTGGGCCCGCTGCTCGGCTCTTCGCTCGGCTATCGTTTCACAGATGTCACTGTGGTCGATGACCCACAGCGCAAGTCGCGCGGTGTCGTTGATCACGCCTTTGTCGAGGTTGCTGATCTTCATTGATCCCCCTCGACTCCGCGCATCGCCCTTCGATACTCAGAGATCTCGGGATCCCTAAGGAATGGCAGGTATCGGTCAAACCCCTCAAGAGTGTCGATACCTGAGGCTTTACGAAGACTGAGGATCGGTGTGCCACAACGGAGGTGATAGCAGATCCATGTGGCCCGCAGCCTTGGCAACAAGGGCTTTAGCCCCTTGCCGCTCGAGCGAGCGACAAGATAGCTGACCGCATTGTTGTTGTAGCTTGTTCGCCCTATTCCAAAGAGGGGCAAGCCAGGCCCGATGTCATTCACGGCATCGACGATGAGTTGCTCCCACTCAGCGAGCACCGGGACCTCTCTGGGTCTCCTGCCATTCACACGCACGAGAACCCCGTCTGGGTCGATGGAAACGTCGTCAGTCTTTAGGCGCAGGAGATCCTCGGTCGTTAGCCCTGCTCCAGCACCGACAGCCAAGAGGACGCTGGCATCTCGGCGTCTCGCGTGGGTCTTTTGACCCTGTGCCCAACTTCGGAGGCTGACAAGTTCCTTGTCGGTGTAAGGAGCGAGAGCCTTGGCTCTTTGAAAGGCGACGTGCTCGACCTCGTGAGACCCATTTTGGAGCTTGCGCAAGAGCTTTTGAACCTTGCGCATCCGAGATCGGTAGGTGCCCAGCGTATTTGAGGTAAGACAAGCGAAGAGTGCGCCAAAGCACTGCTCAATCAGGGCATCATCGAAGACGACTTCTCGACGCAACTCACGCCCCGAACTTTGCCACACCCACACGCCGAAGCGAACCAGCGCCGAAGCGAGTTTCAGGGCCTGATTATCTGTCAACATCGGACCAACATCTGCCATGATGTCATAGACAAAGGGGCGGACCGTATCCCAATACTGCTCTGGAATCTGCGGTCGATACCGAGCCAGCGCCGGGGTGAGTCTCTCCTCGGACGAAGAGAAGTTATGAGAATCTAACCCAACATCGTTGGGGTCTGGTATAATAGACATTGTGAGGGGTAAACCTCCTTACGCAATGATTGGACATCGAGTCACTCAGCTGTCGGAAAACTTCAGAGTGACTCGATGTTTATTTTTAACGAGCTTTATGTTGATCTACATGGCTAACGGATAGGCGCTGCCTCCTTCGTTAGTGTTCAGCCTTTCAACGTGGGCTGATTCATGGTGGGGTGTTGACTCCAGTGGAGTCTGAACGCCCGCTAGGCGGTAACGTCCCCGTTCGACATTCTCAATGACCCCGCCTCTGTTAAGACGGAACAAAGCGGCCCGTAACGTCGCCATAGGCTTCGTTCCTGTTGGCATCCAATCTTGATTGGTCAGCTCTGCCTCGATCTCTGCCGCATTCCAGTCATGGGTTGGGCGAGTCCTCATTACTATCTGGACCGCCTCGCTGAGACTTGGTGCCTTTGTGCTGACGGGAACCTCTTGCAAAGGGGTTTCAGAGTTGCTCCGCACTGTTCGCTTGTTGCTGAGCCGAGTTCCTATCAAGTTTCCAAGCACTCGAAGCGTTACTTCAAGCGATTCGACCTGCTCATTAGCCTCGGCAACTTGCAACCGTAGAGTCTCTGCTCTCCTCTTAGCATCATCGAGTTCGCGTTGGACGAGCTCAATTGCGTCCGTGGGGACCAACATGTTTTCATCACTTGATAACGTCATGCACTCTATCATACACACTGTATATTGCAGTCCGGTCACTCAATACACAAAGAGATGGTCTAAGTAGGGTCGTAATCTCGAGATTTCTCTCGCCTCCATGAAAACTATGACAAACAACGTGCTGTAACCGCCTTCCGCTCCGACTGTCATCACACAGCTTTGCTTGAGTATGACTGGGGCCTACCCACGTAGGATATTGACCTTGTTGATCCTACATAGCAAGTGGCTGCTGCGTGGATGCGTCAAATGCTATTTGTTATGCATAGAATCAGCATCATGGAGAGGCCGTTACCTACGCAGCACATGTCCCCAAGTCAGGACCCGCATACGCGTGTAACCGTACAGCAAGCCTTTCATAAACATGCTCGCACTATGATGCACCAGCTATCCGGACTCCCCATTCGACCAGCTAATGAACATGGTGCCTTTCCACCGATCATGTCATTGTTACCCGTGCTCGATGTCCCACCAATCGTCCTTGACACTAACGTTTTGCGTGCTGATCTTCGCCATAGTATCAAGAACCACCGCAGAACTGCCCTGGTCAATCTTGCCAACAGTGGAGTGATACGGTTATTTGTGTTGTACCGCATGTATTGGCCGAGATGGAGGAACACGGTACAGAGTGGGCAATTGATCTGTCGATCGACGTCGATGAGTTCTTCGAAACCTATCGAGACCTCTATCTCCCGCTGCTACGTTGCACCGAGGTCTCCGAAGACCTCCTCACTAAGGACGAAGCCGAAAGACTTGCAAAGCTGGCCAGGATCGATCCCGATGACGTACCGTCAGCTGCCCTCGCGATGGTGTTCGGTGCTTGGTATCTGACCAAGGACCGCAAAGCGCGCGAGTGCGTCTATGGCTCCGAGGTCGACCACAAACTCCATGACGCTTGGCTTAAGGGACTTGCCGCCAACGGGGATGTCACCGCGATCCTTACCACCTATGCAGTGGGGTATGTGGTTGTGGTTTCTGCATTAATAGGCAAGGGCATTGCCGGTGCAACCAGGGCAATCTGGAACAAGAGTCCTTGGTTTCTCTCGGCTCTACTAGCAGGGCTCGCAGGACTTGGGACTTTCGCCTGGAAGCGCTACGGCTCCAAGGAGAGTCGGCACACGTTGGGAGAAGGGATTGAAGTCGTTCTGGAGATCATCGCTGGCGGTTATGACTTCCTGACCCAGTGCCAGGCCGAGTTTGAGCTCCGCTTTCCAGTTTCACCGGAGCGTTCCCTTCAATCAGAACAACTCGAAGGCGCGTACTATCTCACCAGACAATGCTTGTTCTCACTTGCCCGTCTGCCTGAGGGCAACGCATCGGCAAGGGAGCTCTACGACGCGCTGCGCTTGTCGGTAACGGGCCAGGAGCGAACGATCCGCACGATTCTTCGCACCCAGGCGTGCTTTGTTGAGGTGGGTAGGGGACGGTGGCAGGTTGGGAAATCGGTGGGTGCATAGAGCAATTGATCAACGCCAATTTCTTGTTGTCGCGAAAGACAAGTCGTGGAGCTCCAACTCCTTCCGGCCCACCATGCTTGTTCTCGGAGAGCTCTTGAGTGGCACAAGAATGGGGGTTGGCGTTGACAACTCAGGTGCTCCATCGTTATCGGACACGGAGGCGCGGCCCCCAGGGAGATTCTAAGATGATTGAGGACGACCAGTGCTATCTCGCTACGTTCTGAAGAAGGTCGATCATCAGGTCGATTTTCTGGCGAAGCTCGTCGAACGTGATGATATCAATCTCACGCTGATTGTTCCGGAATAACTCGAAGCTAGCCACCTGCTCGTCCTCCTGGAGCTGGCTTGTAGAGCCGATGATCAGTAGGCCCCTGGGACGGAAGATCTCAACAAAAAGTGTACGAGATACTCATTAGTTAATGTCCAAAACGTTAACTGCCGTCCGCCTAGGGACCTTCTTTCATCTCCTCCTCAGTTGGTCGGTTGATCCAGACTTCGGTGTTGAGAGTGGGTGGGGTTGGAATCTTTCTCACAAAGCGCTCGGGGTGGGTTTTATAGGCGTCACGTAACACCTCGGCTCTTCGTTCGGTGATCACCCCCATAGACCTTAAGGACATCAGCGGGCGTCATGACCCCTTGAGAAACACCAGCACTCGAGCTTCGACCATCTATCTCCGATTGGAGCTCGAACAAGCCGCTACTGTAGGAGGCTGTAAGGTTGAGCGGGGTTCAGTGTCCCATTTGGTGATCAAGTCCAGTTCTTCCAACGATGCCAAGTGGTCTCGGTGATGCCGAGCGTCCTTGCTGCCCCCGCAACGCGTTTGCCCTTGGTCAGCATTCGATCGCCCTCTGTGAGTTTTGCGATCACCTGGCGGTTACCGGTCGGAGAATGAGGACGGCTCCCGATGGCTCCACCCTCAGCCGCTCAGGCGCAAAGCTCGAACGCACAACCGCCCGGATTACCTTTGTTGTCGTACCCTTCCCGCGCCATTGAAGGAGAGTTTCCCCGGGTCTCTGACGATGGCGCTCGCTGCATCTCTTCAGCGGCTTCGCACGCAAAGGCGTGGACTTCGCGAGCATCACCGATTCGATACACACGACCACTCCTGTCGGTCGCTTCGTCTCTCATGTGATGGCGAGCCTTGCACAGATAGCGCGAGAGTTGGTCGTAGAGCGAACACGAGCGGGACTGGAGGCAGCACGGGTTCATAAACGAACTGGCGGACGGAGGCGAGTGATGACAGAGAGCAAGATGTAGGCTGCCCGCATCCTCCTAGCATCAGGTCTCTCACCACGGGAGGTAGCGTCGAACCTCGGGATATCGGTAGCTTCACTTTTGCGTTGGCTACCGGCCGTAAGCCGTACGTAACTCGTCATCGAGCCATTCCCGTACCTGGTCTTGATGGGCTGACCAGGCCAGCCACGTCGCCTGTTCCCAGTCATGCACGACGCGAAGGATTACAGTCTCTTCGGCATCAGCGACATCTCTCACCGTGATGGTAAACGAAGTCGGCGACGGTTGAAGGACCGGGTAGTCGCGGTGCGCCATCCGACCGATCAACCCCCTTCGATGCTCGCCAGAAACTCCGCGTTCCAAGCCGGCGCAAAGACTAATGAGATGAAGAGCAACTGACTGGCGATTCCGTCGCTCGGTGTTCGTACCGTGCTGTGCGGCGTAGGCATTGACGAGTCCCTGTGGCGGACCCGTCCTTTCGACGGCACCTGGGAACTTTCTGTTGAGGAGCGAGCAATACAACGACCAGCATCCCGGTGCAGCACGCATGTAGGTGTGCACTGGCCCGTCAATCTCGGTAACAGTTGCACCACATCCGAAGCACTGGACCTCAACCATAGCGACACCGTTCGGGCGTGGGCGACCTCAGCGCTAGCAAGACGTCAGGTGGTTCGCACTTCGTAGGTCTCCAAAGCCCGGCAAGGTGGGGTCTACGATACTCCATTGTCGCCGTCATCACGTTTGATTATCAAGCCCAATTGCACCACAGTCTTCTATCAGCTTGTTCTTCTCTAGGCTTCACCTAGACATCACACTTAGACGCCACTGCGTATAGTCCGGAGCCTATTGCCGATCCACTAGTGGATTGTGCGCCCTATGCGAACGCCTCTAGGTAGTTCGGCCACTCATGAGTCGCTTCGTGGCCTAACGCTTTTGTGATACGCCCTCGCGGCCGATGTTCATGAGAGGTTGACAAGCTCTCTGCACGCATTGCATTCGATGGACGGAGTAGCGTATCGGTGGGGAACGTAGCCTGGGTAAGGCAGTCCTAGCATTTGCCAATAGGAGCAGTCTGTGTCAACTACTAGTACTAAGCGAAGCCGAGGACCGCTAGCGGTTGGGCTCGTGGTGGTCGTTATCGCCGCCACAGTGATGGCTTTTCTCTTCACTCGTAAATCAAATCAATTGAGTTCGTCGCCACCATCGGCGCAGTTGGGTTCGCCCGTGCCCCAGGACGTGCTGGCGCGTGTCACCGATATCCAAGAGAGTGTACTCAGAAAGGTCGGAGTCGATCCGGCACTGATCTCTCGTCCCCAGGTGATCAAGGGAGGCAAGCCGCTCACCCTGAATGGCAAGCCCGAACTTCTTTATATAGGGGCAGAGTTCTGCCCATTTTGCGCGGCTGAGCGTTGGGCAATTGTCGGGGCACTCTCGAAGTTTGGGACCTTCAAAGGTCTAGAACTGATGGAGTCGAGTGGTACCGATCGCTATCCCGACACTAATACGTTCTCCTTCGTGCATGCGAGCTATAGCTCTCCGTATCTGTCAGTGGTCACTCGGGAGGTAGGCACGCGAGCTGATACGCCGCTGCAGAAGCTGACCACCAAGGAGAATAGTCTGCTACAGACCTACGATGTACCGCCGTATGTCCCTCCCAACTACAATGGCTCCATCCCCTTCGTCGATTTTGCGAACACGTTTGTGATCAATGGTGCGAGTTACTCTCCCCAGGTACTCGCTGGATTGAATTGGCAGACCATTGCGGCGGCACTGTCGGACCCGAGTTCTCTGGTTGCGAAGTCCATAGGAGGAGCGGTAAATGAGATCACCGCGACGGTGTGTGTGATGACGCACAACCAGCCAGGATCGGCATGCAAGACCCCACTCATTCAGAATCTCGAAAGAAAGCTCTAGCTGATTACACCCAGTGGGTGATCTGGCTCGCGCTTATGCTTGTCCCGTTCCCTAGGTCTCAATGGCAGTTTGTACGCGACGATGCGCGGACCATCCACTGAATCAGCGGGACCTTATCAACCTGCAAGGCCAATCTTTCAGAGACTAATGATGCCTATGACTGTTCGCCACCAGCCACACACTCCATCTGTCGCTCCCTGAACTCAAGCTCCCAGATCAAATGGTGACGGATATGGTCAGCGAGGATCTCAAGCGATCTATCAGCCAAGTTCATCTCACTGAACTCATCGATCCAATCGGGAACACGGTCTAGTCCTCCCCATAGGCGAACCCGATCCTCTCGGCCTTCTCGTTCTCAATGGGCGAAGAGACTGGCTTGCCACGAGCTGATACGAAGTGAGGGCGACACGCTTTGGCCAATATCCGTTTCAGCCGTAGTGGCCACTCCTCCAACACCCGCCTCAATCAGATCAGCGATCGCAAAGAGTACCTCGGGTCGCTCGGCAATGTTGAGATCCTGGGCCACAAGCCAACAGTCTAGAACCTTAACCAGGACCAAATCATCTGCCCACCCGAATAACACTTCCTGTCTTTAACTGGCACTCCCAGAAACACTCTGCCAAACTTCCTGCTAGATGATAATCTTTCGGAAATATTTGAAAATCTCGTACAATCGTCGCCACGATGTGTTAGGTTTTGAATTGCGCCAGACGATGACTCTGGTAGCGATGATTACCATAGGGAGGTAATGATGAAGGTACGAAACATGGTTCGGGGGGGCTATTGTAGCTGCCAGTCTTGGACTCGCTAGTGTTGGAACTGGGATGGGGTTGAGCTCCAGTGTCTCGACAGTGTCTGCTACTGGGGCGGCGCCAAATATCCAGTCCCAAGTTGTCGCTCCGGGAGATGCCCAGCCAGATACTGTTGTTGGTGGTGGCGGGGGAGGGTTGCCGACTGCACTTAATATTTTAGCGTTTTGGGACACAAGCCGGGGTACGGTTATCCCCTTACGTCAAGGTAATCCCAGTGGATTCGGAAAGACCCACATCGAGAGTAAGCACCAGCTCTACAACATGAACCTTGTTGCGGCGACATTCGCAAGAGGTCAGTCGGAACCAGATCCAAATCGTGCAAACAGGTGGGTCTTTACTGCCGATTGGGTAAATACTTATGGCAGAACGATTCAAATCGTCGCGGTTGAGAGCCAGAGCCACACTGGAGTAGTTGGCTCCACGAGCTACCCTCTGTCAGACCCCTTCGGTGTTGTGACGGCTTACTGTCAAACCATCCAAGGCGTCTATATGCCTACCTGTCCGCTTTGGGTGAACGACACCTCATTTTCCCCGCTCGGCTAGGGTTTCGCCATGGCTGACCAACAGTACTTTGAGCGCCTTACCAGGGAGATGGAAACCCTCGTCTCCGATATGAACCACAGGTATCAAGTGCAGGACGAGAACCGTTCCAAGTTCGACATCCAAGCTCTTCCTCCTGGAATGCCCAGACCGACACGCTGGCAAGACTGGCGCTACGTAGAGTCTGGCTCAGTCATTGAGATCGATGGGGAACTATACGGCTGCCTGGAGATGCGCCACTACCGGACCCCTGGGTGGTTGATCCGCATTCTCATCGTTCCTGTTGAAGGCCATGTGTATTTGAATGAAGACTACGTAGCGCCCTGGACGCTCACCACGGTCTACATCGACGAGACCATCGAACCGGGTTCGTTCCACTTCAACTACCAGTACAAGGATGAAAAGAACAAGGTGATAGAGTGGGTTCTTGATCTCCCGAGTGGAGGGATCGAGTATCCAAAGCTCCGCTGAGCGGGTACCGGGCGACTCCCGCACCGTCGATCGTGTGGACGAGTCGCGGTCATGGGCAGAGGAACTTTTCTTGCTGAACGATGCTACCCCGCAGAGGTGGGGGGTGGGCTGTTGTTGCTACATCACTAATGGGTCAAGATGAAGTGTGAAAGCACTTGAGGGATCTGACCCCACGGCGCTTGACTGAATTGGCTCCACCTTCAACACCACGGGATTGGGAGGAGGTTTTCGCAGGCGACATCGGACATCCCTGATCCTGCACTTTCCTTTCAGGATGTGTGTAACTACCCAGATTGCGAGGTCGGTTAAGAAAAAAGGGATAATTGCAAAGTTCACAGAGGATAGGCGTTCCATTGGGTCCTGTAAAATCCCAGCTCACATGAGTTTCGCAGACAACCCTTGTCTCTGGTTAGCCTCCCGGCGACAATCGGGAGCGAGCCAACTCGCCGGGGAAGTATCAGCATGAGGGGTGGCTCAGACACTGTACGAGTGCTATTCGAGCTTCCGAGCACGACCCAGCCCCCGAACCCTTGGCACGGCTGGCTTCCGCGATGGCTTTGGGCAGTAGAGCTGAGACC
Source organism: Ferrimicrobium sp. (assembly GCF_027364955.1). NCBI lineage: Bacteria > Bacillati > Actinomycetota > Acidimicrobiia > Acidimicrobiales > Acidimicrobiaceae > Ferrimicrobium > Ferrimicrobium sp. Next base: position 499 of record NZ_DAHXOI010000041.1, on the reverse strand, counting down.
CACATTTGAGCTCGCCGGCACCCACGCGTGCCTTGCCCCCACTCATTCCGGGTGCTATCGTGAAGCCAAGAGAGGGAGGCATGGATGCTGGTACTTACCCGTAAGGATGGAGAGCAAGTTCAAATCGGTGAGGGGATTCTCATCACCGTCGTCGAGGCGAAGTCTGGTCCGGTAAAGATCGGGATTGAGGCTCCACCAGAGGTGATGATCGTGCGCGACGACGCACGGACCATCCGCTGAATCAGCGAGACCCTATCGATTGGCGAGACCAATCTTTCAGAGACTACTGATGGCTAAGACTGCTCACCTTCAGCCATCCATTTCCGCCGTCGCTCCCTCAACTCAAGCTCCCAAATCAAATGATGACGGACATGATCAGCGAGGATCTCAAGCGATCTATCAGCCAAGTTCATCTCACTTAAGCTCATCGACCCAATTGGGAACACGGTCTAGTCCTCCCCATAGCCGAACACAGATCCTCTCGGCCTTCTCGTTCTCA
>NZ_DAHXOI010000040.1 GCF_027364955.1 Ferrimicrobium sp. | reverse complement strand
AAGTGAAACAACGTAGTCTTTACTCCACCGACCACAGGCCCGTCAGAGAAGTCGTACTGTGCCCACTTGCCAGGCTCTGGGATCCAGGGCCAATACACCCGCGCGTTGGCTCGTCGGTACCGCGCCTTCTCCTTGCGGACTGCCCTGCGAGTCGTGCGCTCTGAACCGGTGAACCCGATGGCGACAAGACGCCGATGGATGACGTCAGCTCTGACCTGGCCCTTTGACTCCTCAACGAGAGAGGTGACAAGAACCAGATGTTGGGGTTCAAAGAGAGATGATCGTGGTTCGCGCTCACCACTCGCTCAGAGATGAGAGCATCGAGACCAAGCTTGGAGGCAAGAGTGGAGACCAAGAGAAGTCCCGCATTAGCGACCAGATTCTCATCGTCGAAACTGACTTCGATACCTTCTGGAGTCTGGTAAGATCGTGTCACAGAAAGTGTTCTCCTTGGTTGGTAGTTTTGGCTGCTTTCTAACTCCTATTCTACCAGCTCAGGGGGCACTTTCTTCAGTTTTGGGGGACTAATTCCCAGAGTCGGTCGGTGCTTCTAGGTTTAGACAATGGACTGCGAACACATGGCGAAGATCATGCACTCGTGGCCCCTGTCCACGGCCACGATGTGGGATCCGAGCCTGCCAGAGAAACTGCCGGAAATAACTGTAGATAGTGCGTACACTATAAGCCATCCCAGCAGGTCCGGGGAACAAGGGCCCCTCAGGACCAAAGATAAGTTCCAGTTTCCCGAGGTAGAGTTCCATCCGCTCCAACAGCACCGGATGTATTGGAATACAGCGTTCCTTGTCGAGCTTCGCTTGGCGAACATGCAAGGTGCCGTTACGGAGATCGAGGTCGCTTCGCTGTAATGCCAGCGCTTCTGCAATCCTCAGTCCTGTCCCGTAGAGCACCCGGAATAGCACAGGCAGTACCAGGTCCCGGTAAGGGGAATTGCTATCGGGCTGACAAGCGTCGGCTGCGGAGAACAAGGCCGCCAGCTCGACTTTAGAGAAAATATATGGAACATACCTAGAAGCTGATCGATCTGTAGCTTGGGTCGGGTACACGAAGGCGGGGCAGCCACACTTACACACGTAGCGCCCCAGAACCCGCATCAGTGAGATTCGGCGCTGTCGATTGATCTCAGTTTCATGAGCTTGCTCGACAGTCCAGGCGTGGACAAGCTCTTGTGGCAACGCTAGGTCGTGATGTTCTACCGCTACACAGAAACGGTCAAATCTGGCAAAGTCGCGCACTTCTTTGTCGTAGTGATAGCCGATACCCCGCTTCTCGCAGATCAAGTCATAGATGATGGGTTCCAGAACGCTGGTAAAGGTTGGCTCGTTAGAGGTCAGCATATTCAAATACCTCCTCCGGATTAAGAGCACAGCGTTCCAGACCGTTTCGATCGACTGCCAGGTACACCTGAGTGGACTGCGTACTGAGATGTCCTAGAATTTCGGCAATAATAGGAAGTGGCGTGTCATGTTGGAGCAGGGTGCTGGCAAGCGTATGCCGGAGTGCATGGAGGCCACGACCCCCGGCAGGTGGTGTAATTCCAGCCTGCCGGGCGTACTTTGTGAATGTTGTGCAGGTTGGCATGTAATCCGAAAGCCTCGAACGGTGCGAGATGCCGGACAAACAGCTGAGGACTGATGGTTGATGGTCGGCCATGTTTGAGGTAATCGATGATAGCCCAGCCCACGTCATCCAACAACGGATACTCGATTGGACGGCCGGTTTTCTGTTGCACCCAAGAAATGGTCTTCGCGTCCCAGTGTATAGCCGACAAGGTCAAGGTTCTGATATCACCGACACGCATTCCGAGTCGAGCTGCCAGGAGTAAAATGGCATAATCGCGTTTGCCAGTCGGATTCCCCCGGTCTACCGCTCCGAGCAGTCGTTGGACTGAATCTGCAGGCCAGACCTTTGGTAACCGCTCATAGCGTCCCGAGCGAATACGCGGGACGGTTGGGCTCAGATCATCGGCATGGAAGCCAGCCTGGTAGAGAAACCGTAAGAAGGTTCGAAGATTGGTAAGAATGGCTAAGACCGTTTTCGGGTGATAATCCATCAATGTGGCGACAAACCGCGATATGTGATGCGCCGTCAGGGTATCAAGGGTAACCTCATTCGCTTCCAAGTATGTGAGAAACAAACGCTCCCTGTCTCTCCGAGCACGTTCGGCGGTTTTAGAATAGCCTCGCCGCCCACATTCAATGGTAAAAGCGTCAAATGCGGCACGAAACGTGGATGGCACCTCGTAGGGCTGATTTCTTGATCGGCGGCGGAGAACTGTACCGTGGAGTTGCATATCACTGAGCGATTCCAGATAGCGCACCATCGGGCGGAACTTCCTCGGGACCGGTTGGGTTAATTCAGGCCAAGCACACCCATAGGTGGCCTCAAAGAACTGTCGACCGAATGCTTCCGAATAATGGCTAGTACCCTGGGAACTGGCATAATGCAGAATACGACGGTAGTACTTGCGGTACTCGTTTTGGGTACTTTCCATATAGTGGAGTCTCTGCAACTCCGCTAACACGCGGTCCACCAATTCGGGAATCGGGATGGATTCGGACATAACATAGCCTCCTTATGGGATTGATGAGCCAGGTGGCTCGTTCCCATTGTGAGGCGTTATGGTGAGTAATGCACGTCAGAGAGCATCGATGGACAGGGAGAATAGGTGACAACTCACCATAACTCCTAGCTCCACATAATTGCCATTATGTAGAGCTCCACATAATGGCAAGAGTTACCTTGCATGTGCACTGGCCTTTGCTGGGATTCGATCGGGTCATAGGAGCGCCGGGATAAACCGGCAAGGAGGAGATGAAAGAGCTCTACATCGAAGGTTTAGCGAACCACGATGACCCCGAGTCATACGTCCACGTTCGTGAGGGCGTTGGCGAAGCGTTGACAGGGGCACGTGCAGGCCGGGCTATTGAGCCGCGTAATCACGGAGTCCGGGGTGCCGACGTCGTCTATGAGATCGGAAGGCAACATCACCAGCAGCGCTATCGCGAGTTGTTGGTGGGCCCCGCGCGGTCTTAAGAACCATGGCATGCACGCAAACCTCTGAGCGCTGGAACCGGGAGGTCCCGCACTTGCCCGTTGGGTTGATCACCAGACGGGCCGCTTAAGGGAAGACCAAGGTCGTACGCCTCCAGATGAACGAGTGCGGGAAGTCAGACAACTCTAATATTACCTACGAAGCTACCGAACAAAACCGGGGGACCGGTTGCGGAGGTGGTGGAGGGAAGGGGAACACGACCAACCTAACACGCCCCGGACCCAGTGCCGCACAAGGTGTGTCAAACGGGTGCGATCGTGTGCGCGAAGTAGCAAGAAAGGATAAGGATGCAAAGTTCACCCCACTGTTGCACCACATCGACCTGGACCGCCTAGAGGTCGCCTATCGGGCGATTAACCAGGAATCGATAGGGTGACATGGCACTCCTACGAAGAGAATCTGAGGCAGAACCTCGAAGATCTTCTCCCAAAGAGTCCACAGCGGTGCTTACCGGGCAAGCCCCTCGCGGAGGGTATACATACCGAAACCGCCACGGGCGACAACGCTCGCTCGGCATCGCAACGCTGGAGGACAAGATCGTCCAACGTGCGGTGGTGGAGGTATTGAACGCCATCTACGAGGAGGACTTTCTCGGATTCCGACCAGGGCGCAGCCCGCATCATGCGTTGGATGCACTCAGTGTCGGGATCTCGGAAAGAAAGGTGAACCCCGGTGCTCGACGCTGATATCAGCGACTTCTTCTCCACGTTGGATCGGACGTGGTTGAGGAAGTTTCTTACAGCATCGCATTGGGGACAAAAGGATCCTGCGACTCATCGACAAGTGGTTGGCCGCAGGAGTCATCGAGGATGGGAAGTGGTCAGATCAGCACAGGGTGCATCGGTTTCACCGCTCTCCGCCAACATGTACCTTCACTATGTCTTTGACCGCTGGGTCCGACAGTGGAGGCAGAGACACGCACGAGGCGACATGATCGTCTCGAGGTTTGCCGATGACTTCGTGGTCGGATTCCAGAACCTTGGTGATGCAAGGCAGTTCCTTCATGATCTTCGTGAGCGATTCGCGAAGTTCAACTTGGAACTGCACCCGGACAAGACCCGCCTCATCGAGTTCGGTCGCTTTGCGGCGTCGAACCGGAGAGAGCGCGGCCTCAAGAAGCCAGAGACCTTTGACTTCCTAGGCTTTACCCACATCTGTGGAAGGACTAGGGACGGGCGTTTCTGGCTCCGGCGCGTCACCATCGCAAAGCTACTGCTGGCGAAGTTGAAGCAGGCAAAGACCGAGCTTCGACGACGCAGACATCGCTCCATCCCCGAGCAGAGGCAATGGCTGGCGAGCGTATTGAGGGGACACATCAACTACTACGCAGTGCCAGGCAGCATCGACGCGGTATCGGCCTTTCGTGACCAGGTGATACGACTCTGGCGAGAGACGCTTCGGCGTCGAAGCCAGCGCAGCTGAATGACCTGGGAACGTTTTAGCCGGATCTCCGATCGATGGTTGCCCCCTGCGAGCATTGTGCATCCCCACCCAAGCGTGCGCTTCGCTGCCAGGACCCAAGGCGCAGAGCCCATTGCGGTAGTCGCCCACGATGGGATCTGTCCGGGGGGCCGCCTGTAAGGGCGGTCCCTACCGGGATTGCCCTACCCGGAACGATCAACCCCCTGAACTGGGAGTTCTGGGGTGGGGATCGAAAGATGCACTAGGTGCGGGGTCAAAGAAGGAGGACGGAGTTAAGGAACGAGGACGGAGTCCTCCGCGAGTACCTGAGCGCAGCGCCTTGAAGCCGTGCAGCCCCGTGTGATCCTGGGACATGCTCGACCCCACACTCCTACGAGTGGACGTCATGGTGCCGTTATGACGTCATAACGTAGTAATGGTAGACTTAAGATATGGCAAAGAAGAAGACGACTATCTACCTCGATCCGGACGTACTCACGGCGACGAAGGCTGCTGCGCTCACCTCCAACCGGTCCGAGAGTGCTGTCATCGAGGACGCGCTGCGGTCATATCTTCGAAGCGGCCACGCGGATGCGGCGTGGGATGGGCTCAGAGAGCTGCTGGAGCGTGTGGGGTATACGAGCGACCTTGACGAGGATGCAGCACTCGCTGAGGCAGTGACCGAGGTGCGTGCGGTCCGTCGAGAGCGGCGGGCACGAACGGTGAGCGGTGAGTGAGCCGCGCCGCATTGTCCTTGACACGAATGTCTTCGTGGCGGCCGTCACGTCGCGCGAGGGCGTGTCCGCCCGCTTGCTCCTTGGAGCAATGGCTGGGCGATTTCAGCTCGTTGCCTCGCCGTTGCTACTCGCAGAGCTGGCAGACGTGCTTTGCCGCCCGAAATTCCGGCGGTATCTGAGTATCGAGGACGCACACCTGTTCGTGACTACAATCCGAGAGTTGGCAGTCATCGTGGACGATCCTCCGGAAGAGGATGACCCCATCACCGGTGATCCCGATGATGACTTCCTCGTCCTCCTGGCGGAGGCAGCAGGAGCTGATGTGCTGGTATCGGGGCACCCGGATCTCACCGCGGTGCAGCGTCTGGGACTTGTGGTGATGAGCCCCCTGACGTTCCTGGAGACAATGGGCCGCGCATGACGGAGGGCGTTACGCTGCCGGGGCGCTCTCTTCGGGGAGAGCGCCTGGAGCCGATTCGAGTGAGCGACAGTGCATCGGGTGCTGCTGCAGTCGGTGAGCTGTCACTGGCGAGCCAGAAGCTTGCCTTCAATGCCACGGACGCGCCCCTTATCATGGTACTGGCATGCGAAGTTGGCCAGCGAACTCCGGAGGAACCTGTCGTAGAACTCGACGTGGCCCGTGCTGTTGGAGGTGACCCGGACCGTCGCAAAGGACTCGTCGGATGCGGTCTCTCACAGCCCTGAAGTGGCGACGATGCGCCCGATGAGGGTCATCTGGTTGACCGAGTCTCCCCGGCTCTGCCTGGATGTCGCCTTCGAGCCGGGGAGATTTGAAGAACTTGCCACGCCTCCAAGCAATCCCTGACAGATGGCTCACCGATCTATACGATCCCCAGACTCGTTCAATCGTCAGCGCGTCGCGTACTGTACAACGGAACTGGCATCAGCCCTCACGAGTTCAGCAGTAGTCTCCTCGCCGATCTGCGAGACGAGTTCCTCGGTCGCCGAGTGGTAGATGCTCGTGGCCCGAGCTACCGCCTTGTCTGGCGCGGCAATGGTGGTCTCCCGGGATCCCCTCGCAGCGACGCGACGCTCTGTGACGATGAGTGCCCCATGTATCGCGCAGTTGTCAGCTCTTGCATCCTCCTGCAGGATCGCCCGTTGTGCATCCGTGGGTTTTGATGCGATGGTGATACCTCCCTAGTCTCTCGTGGGCTCCACGCTCGGTCCTCTCATTTATGCGCCATCACGTTGGAAGGCGGTCAGTTGCGTTGTACCATCCGTCCTCAGGACGCGGCATGGGTGTTCGCAGTAGCACGAACAATTGTCGAGAGTCGACGTACTGAGAGACCGGTCAATTTGTTGGCAAGTGCTGAGGGCGTGGTGGAGAGCAGATCAGCAGTAACTATGGCTAAATCGGTGGTGGCTCGATCGACCTCGACCTGTGCAGTAGTGATCGCCCCGTCCCACCGCCGATCGATCGAGGCGATGATGTTGCGGTTGCCGCCAGAGCAGATCTTGTGATCACCTTTCCAGGTGAGACGAGCACCCAAGACATGATCAACTGCGTTGAAAAAGCAGTCGTGAGCTGATCGAGCCAAGACCAGTGGTGGAACTGCACGCGGGGGATGGTTGCGTTAGGAGTACATACGGTCCCAATTTGAGCCAGGCTACCTGAAGTGTCATCACTCCGTCCTTGCCGACGGGCGTACGCTACTGAAACATCGCTATCCAAACGGGGGACTTCTCTATCAAGCACGCTAGCGTCTCCGTGAACTGGACTCTGACCGGCTAGCTTTCGTGAGCTAGCCGGTCGGTCGATGTCATCTGAACTCCTTGTCCGCTGTGACATACGGAACCCGTCCGAGCTTCTGGACGTACGTGGATCTGGGCTACATTGGTCTGATGAGACCAGAGAAGGCATTCGCTCGCCAATGGTCCGGCGTTGGACTGGGGTTGATAGGGTGACGGGGCATCGCCGATCACTGGTGCTGGGCCTGGTTGCGCTGTTGCTGACCATCGGCGGACTTGGGCTTGTGCTCGTTCGATCTCATCGCAGAGTGGTAAGCAAGAGGCCGCTCACGTCGATCGAGGTGCGTACGATTCGCAACTCGACGTCGACGATAATGAGTGCGGTAGCCGCAGGTAACCTTGCTTGCGCATCAACGACCTGCCTGGTGGCGACCGAGCGCGGATATTCGGATTATTCCCAGCTTTGGGTCCGACGTGCCAATCACGGGGAGTTTTCACTGGTTCCCTCGTTGATGGGGTCACAGCAGATGGTTGAGAGCACCACGTGCGCGAGTGCACAAACCTGTTACGCCGTGTTAGGAAGGGGGCTTGCTGGAGGAAACCGGGAGCTCTACGTTACGAACGACGCTGGTCGAACGTGGAACAGCGAACCAGTAACGGCTGGCTTTGAGCCTAGCTCGGTGAACTGTCTACTGACGGGTCCCTGCTGGGTGACGGGTGTGCGTAATGGCCAACCGATGGCGTGGACTTCACGGCCTTCCGCGACTGCTTGGTCTCCCATATCACTTCCCCACGAGCCCGCACCCGCTCCTGAACAGATCGATTCCAACTCCATTGCGTGCGCCACTCCTTCTGCCTGTGTCGACATTGTCACCATTCCCGGTGCCATGATCGGTGATCAGGAGCTCTTATTCGGGGGAGTTGCGACCGGTTTTCACCGCGTTCTTGCGTCGGAGCAGGTTCAACCTGATCTGATGGCGGGTTGTGATGATGAGGCTTGCTACTGGACCGCGGCGCTTGCACCACCATCCAGCCATACGATTGTCATCAATGTGGTCTATGCGAATGGAACGACTGCGGCACTGAGCACCTCTGTCGCGTCGGGGACGTTCGTACGCGACCTGAGCTGCAGTGCCACGCGGTGCATTGCCAGCCTGTCTACGAACAAATCCACCATAACCTTCCTCCTGGTCGGAAAACGTCTCCGAGGCGCGAGTGTGCCAAGCGGGTCAGCAGTTGACCAACCATCGCTTGGCTGCGTGCGTACCTCAACGGCGTGCCTCTTGACGTTGGGTTCGACGACGACCACGATCCCTCGGTTGACCACGCTGACAAGAGTAGGGTTCGGGATTGGGTCAGGGTTGTCCTTCTCGTCAATACCCCAGGCACCAGCACTCGCCAACGGTGTCCAACTTGCCTCCTGTGACGGCGGTTCGTGTGAGACGCTCCGAGCATTTGGAGGTCATCTTGTGCTTGCAGAACTCGTGCCTAATCAAGGTAGGGTAGTACGTTCCGTACAGGTCCATGATCCAGGAGCCGGTATTGCCGTCATCACGCCGATCGCGCTGACGTGTCCTGCGGCGAATCATTGCGACGTCATTGCGCAGGAGGGGAGCGGCTCGTATCAACTGCTCTCGATCAACCCATTGACGGGCAAAACCACTGTCAGAACGCTCCGTATCGGTGCCAGTCCGTTGGGACTCTCGTGTGTAACACCTCGCGATTGTGTCATGGCGATGAGTGGTATCAGTCACCATTTCCAGTTCCCCGTGCTGTGGACCGATGATGCGGGTTCGAGTTGGCACCAAGCTCAGGTTTCACATTTGCGAAACGATCTCTCAATAGGCGCGGTCACCTGTATGGGTCGTGGCGATTGCGTTGCCATGGGTCAGCATGATTTTGTCGACGGCTATGGAACCTTGCGCCCATTTGTCGCACGGAGTAACAATGGGGGTGCTACGTGGGAGTTGGTGCGGCTTGCGGGTAACGTTCCCTATTCTCTCCCAGGCCCCGGGCTCTTCACGGTTGGGTGCTCACTCACCGGGGGCTGTGATGGCGTTGTTGCGACGAGTCAGTCTACGTTGACGATTGGCGGTCAACCCCTCACAGGTTCGTGGAAGGTTCGCTCACTCAAGCTGCACCCAGTGAGTTCACAGTCGACACCGGAGGCTGCATCGATTGCGTGTGGGCAGCAGCACTGTTTGGTAACCATGACTATTAACCCTGAGAATACGGCGGGGGGTCAAGCTCCCCGGTTGTCTGTGCAAAGCGCGGTAATTAGCCCTAGTCTGGAGGCCGGACCTGTACTCTTGAACAAGCTCCTGGTCAACGGCATGCTCACGTACTCTGGCGTGGTTCATCGCTATCTCGAGACGAACGCTATTCGGAATGGCTGGGTCACACTCATTGCCGGTTGAGTGATCGTTGGGATCGTGAGGGACCGGTTGCACGCGAGGATCTTGTCGGTGTTCGGCGCACGCTGGAAGTGCGGGTTTTGGCAGCCACAGCTGACGATCTTCTGCGATCAGGTCGCTCACAGGGATGGCTGCTGTGGTGCCGAGAGTGGTCTTGGGGTGGGGAACGAGCTGGTGATGAGAGACGGAGGCGCTCCGGTAGAGGGTCGTGGGGTCAGAGATGCGTTGGTTGGCGTGTGGCAGGGGGGCCTACACTTCGATACCTTCAAAGTTTGTCATCGAGGTTCCGGTAACCGGACAGACTCTACGGGCTGAAGAGCCCTTTGCACGTTCTGCGGTCGTGGCTCGGCAGTTGGCGCCACCTGGGGTGGCACTGGCCAGCGGGTCGCGATTGCGCTTGGTGATTCTATCGATTTCACGGTCACACTGAAAGGGGTCCCATCCGTTGGTCCAACAATATGGTAAGTCGCGTACCCGCAGGGTGCGGGTCTCTTTCTCGCACTCTCAGTTCAACAAATCGGTCGCTCGGACGAACAAACTCGGACGAACAAAGAAGTGCGAGACGGTACACTCGGACTCATAATCTTATGGGTTGCTCTCTCGGGTACCACCCCTGCACCCCTCAGCTACTCAACCTCGGAATGCGTGCCTCTCAGTAGACTCCTCCCGACCGCCTGCACTCGCGCGTGCCTATTGCAGGATTGTCCCGTCAGGCGAGCGCTCGGCGATACCGAACCTCGCGTACCGTTATTTTGCCGATCGTCTCTTGCTTCACGCCTTGGTCCACGGCCCATCCGTTGGCCTCGTAGAACCTGCGAGCTCTGTCGTTGCTGTCTAAGACCCAGAGAGTGGCTTCACGGAAGCCACAGGCCACTAGCGCATCGATGCTACTGGACAGGAGTTCGCCTCCAACGCCTTGGCCCCAGTGCTCCGGGCTCACATACAGGCACCGCAACTCTCCGACTCCGTTGGCATCTCGCGACTGTCCAACGCTGGCAAAGCCGAGAACAGTATTGGGCTGAACTTCAGCTATGAAGACGGATTCATCGCTTGCGAGGGGTCCGTTCAGATACCGTCTCCAGTTTGCCCCGCGTTGAGCGGGATCAAGGGAATCGAGATCGTCCTGTGCAAGCACCCCTCGATACGCAGCTTGCCATGATGCGACATGAACCCTTCCGATGCCGAGTGCGTCGCCGGGCTTGGCGTGACGTACAGGCATAGTAGCACACCTCCTCGTCCCTTCGCGGTACCAGGGTACCAACCTTCGTGCCATGCCCTGCAGCACCTCACTCTAGCCAAGTGTTACGTGCGTCTACAAGCTCAGACGTTATAGGTAGGGGTTGAGAGACGGCCCATGTCACATGAGCGAGCTCACGATAGCTAGCCGGCGGAGGTCGGCTCCAAGGAGTCGAGTGCCTCGGAGCGAGTCGTCTCAGCCAGGGTCCGCTTCAATCGTCACCGGATCCCCGTCTTTAATGGTGCTACTCGAGCGAACTCTCGCATGCAACCAGAGCCGTCCGCTTCGTTTGGCACATAAATGAGAGGCCAAGAGGGAGGTAACTAGAAGGCCGCTGTATCGACCTGACCAAGCGATAGGGACACCCTGGGATCGGATTTTGTGAGTACCATATCGCCAACTGCCAAAGAATACTAGGCTTCGGTGAATGTCGACGAACATTCCCATCCAGGCCATAGACGACGGTGTCTGGGTCCACACGAGTGACCGCGAGATGACGACGAGCACCATCGTTGCGCTCGATAACACCAGCTGCATGCTCATTGACCCGGCGATTACCCCATCCGATCTCGACGTGATCGCGGACTTCGTTGAGGAGAGAGGCCTTCGGGTCACGCTTGGATGGTCGACGCACGCCCACTGGGACCATGTCCTCTGGTCAGCGCGGTTCGGGGTTGAGGTCCCGCGGCTCGCTGTTTCTGCTAGCGTGGATACCTGTAAGGCCGAGTTAGCAGAGCTCCACGAGTACATCTCTCAGCAATGCCCTGGTCACGACGTAGACTTATCCGGCCTCCTCACGACCTGGTCCGATACTGAACCCCTCTGGCCCGTGAACTGTCAGGTCATCGAGCACCGAGCCCATGCGCCTGGGCATGCTGCGCTCTGGATCACCAACCGGCAAATCCTCGTAGCGGGGGACATGGTGTCTGACATCGAGATCCCAACGCTCGACCTTGAGCAGTCCGACCCGCTCTCCGATTACTTCGCCGCCCTTGATCTGTATGCACACTTCCTTGACTGGGTTGTTACTTTCATCCCGGGCCACGGAAGACCGGGCGACCAGGGTGAGCTGGATCGACGTATCACCCTCGATCGAAGATACCTAGACGACATCGCAACAGGTGCAAGTACGAGTGACGACCGTATCCGGGCACAGTGGCTCAAGGAGCACCACGAACGCCAAGCCGCCTGGGCGAAGGAACAACGTTGAAGCAACACGAGGCAACCGACCCATCTCAGCCCCAACCAGCTAATGCCACCCTGCTGCTAGTGCTCTGAAAGCTACGAAACCGTGCTGACCGGCACCGAGCGTTCGGCACTCGATGAGGCCCGATATCATGGCGTGTTTCGATGCAGGTGGCCTAAGGGAGCGGGATGAACAGTTAGCGATTTCATGGTAGTCCATTCCATCGCCTCGCAAGACCACTAAGCGGCTTGCTCCGGGGCACCTG
>NZ_DAHXOI010000039.1 GCF_027364955.1 Ferrimicrobium sp. | reverse complement strand
ATGCTAGCTTGTGGACCGATTGACTTGAAGCTGCCCTACGAGACGGCATTTTCATCCACATGAATGTCAGGAGAGCCGGTTTTTATTCCACGATCCCCCGCCCAACCAGCTGGTCAAGTCGGCAACACGCTAACACCTACCATTGCTACCTTCCCCGCCCCTAAGGGCCCATGCCTCTCCTAAGTACATATCCAACTATCTCAGACACCTAACGTTACCACGGAAATCATGCCTCAATAGCCTTCTACAGCCGAGCCATCGGCCAGTGGAACCCTATCAAACACCTTGGTCTACCATAATGCGTTCTTTAACACCAATCAATTCCTCCTCGACAACGCTATTCACCCTTGCCGTCCTATCAAGAGGCTTTACTAGAACACACCTTAACTCCCACCCATCAAGGACAGCCATCGAGGCCAGATTCCACTTCTGGATACCATAATCCTCAGGTTCAGACGACGCACCAATGAAATACTTAATGGAATCCGGAATCCAGAATGAAACATGCGTAGGATCTGCGATGGCAACTGCTGTGGGGAACAACGGCACGCGGATCTCCAGCGTACCTGTAGGCTCGAGAACCCTCCATGCCTCATTCATGACATGGATCCTAACCTGACCAGCAGGAATTTGCTCCATGACATGAGAGGCGTAAATACACATCATCAGACCGTCCCCAAGGGGCCAGACCCCATCTTCTGCCCTTCTTCTGAGGTCCCCAGTACCGTGAATTGGATCAAGATTCAACCAACCCTCGCGGCAATTTGATCCACCACCAATCTCCAGCTTCCTTCTATTATGCTGCAAACCTAGCCGACCACTACTCAGTTCAGGAGTATCACAAAGAACCCACTTCTCTCGGAAGGAGTCGTTGTTCAAGCAGTATGCAGTATAATCCCCATACCCACCTTTTGTCGCATGAAACAGATCGAACTCACCCGTCACTACTCGAAATCCACGGGAACGAGCGGCAAAGCAAATCTCAGCATCATAACCATGAAAACCCGTATAATGTACTTCGTCAAATTGTAACTTCCGAGCCACATCAGGTGACAACGCCAAAAAGCAGCCGTCTACCATATCAACATCGACGTCGAAACAACCATCGCCAACCACTTGACGCGTCTCCGCTATTGAGCCCTTGATATCTCCCAACCACCAACTCAACGTCTGTACACCAACAGCTCCAACAGCTCCGACTACCCCAACCGATTGATCGAGAAATATTTTCCTCAATTTTTCCACCACATGTCGATCACGCATTTCAAGATCTTGATGCACGAGGATCACCCCCTCCAGCTCAGGTAGCTCTCGAGCCTGCTGGAGTACGGCGTTATAGGCTGCGTGAATCGAAACCTGATTACGCATCTCGATCAGCACGCTATCATGGAGATCTCCAGCTAATAACGACCGTAAAGCAATCTGTTGGTAGGCGGACTCGTCGCCGATGCAAACTCCGACAACAAACATCAATATACCCCATTCAAGTCACACGGCAACTAACTTATACAAGCAGCTACAACTCTTCTTTCTTGACACGAACCCATGGTCGACCCAAAAAGTGCAGAATCACTTCTTTATTACGGAAATACTACATAACGGCGGATGAATCTAAGAAACCCACAGTCGCGAGAGCCTCTATCCCCCATCGCTCTACAAATTTCTCCTTATCGTGAACCACAACATCATGAATCCACTCCTCCAGGTTGCAATTACCACCGCCAACAGTGGCAGAGAACTCATGAGCAATCAGACTTTCAGGTACCATTTGTGGAGGCTTGCCGAGCTGCAGTAGTTTCAGGTATAAATCAGAATCTTGAAACCATATCCGCAACTCTGGGTCAAATAACTCATCGGAACTATGAGCAAATTGATCGAGATAATTAACGTCCAATGCGAAGCACCATGCGGCAAAGTCCTTCCGCATCAGGCTATCAGTAAGCGGAAATACTACCCAAGCACCCTGTTGGAGTGCCTTTCGCAATGGGGCCCACCATCCAGACTTGAATACTACATCATCATTCACAACAACTACATATCTTGTAGTGCAAGCACGGATCCCAGCGTTAACCGGATCTGAAAACCCTTGGGCACTCTTTCCATTATCTACAACTACTAACTGAAAGGGCGCATCAGTAGTCTCATAGAGCGACCGATAAAATCGCCCAAACCGCCGTGAACTAGCATTTAGAGTCGGAACAACCACCGTCAAATCCAAAGGCATGCCTGGATCAAGTATGGATGTATTGGGAGTATCCACTACTAAAAGTGCAGAAATATTTCCTGCACCCTGATTCCCCATCCTCTGTCTTTTCACAAAATTTACCGCTAATTCGTCGATCAAGTCAGTAGCAGTTGTAGCTGGACCGAGCTGCAATCCGAAGAGAGAATGATCTCCAGTCAGAAAGCATACAGTAGACGATGTTTGATCCGCGGTCAAATGTGGTACTTGAATCGATGCGAGGCTAGTGAAATTCTTGAGTTTGGTGGCAAACTGCAGAACATCCTCATAGCTGATACGAGCCAACGGGGCAACTGCTATAACGACCTCCTCACCTCCTACCGCAGCCCTCGCAAGTGCCTCAACTCGGTTATCTCGTGGGTCTAATAGCTGTATGGGCTCAACCCAACTTGAGAACAATGAGTTTGATGTCAGGGCGTCCCAGTACTGAGCTCCAAGCGGATGGAGGCCAATAGCCCGAACAAACTCGAGTTCGCTCCTATGGGCAAGCAACACGCCAGCGAAGGCCATGACATCTTGCGAACTGACGAACGAATCGCAAATTACGACCAGACCAATCCTCATGATCCAATCTTCGGCTCGACTCAAACGTTCTTTAGCAGGTGCCGACGACGAGCACCTGATCAAGCTTGCCTACACAGAGACAAGGCACCCGTCTAACGAAAAACACACCAACCAAATGATCTCGTGTCGGCGACGACTAGACACGGATAAGCAGTGCATCCCCCTGACCCCCACCCCCACAGAGAGCGGCGGCCCCAACGCCTCCGCCTCGCTCGGCGAGCTCTGTGATCAGCGTCAGGGCAAGACGAGCGCCGGATGCCCCGATCGGGTGCCCCATTGCAATAGCACCTCCGTTGACGTTCACGACGTCTTCACTAATGCCGAGATGATCCATGGAGGCGACCGCAACCGCAGCAAAGGCCTCGTTGATCTCAAAAAGATCGACATCTCCGACACTCATCTTGGCACGTCGCAGCGCATCGTTGATCGCATTGGAGGGCTGGTGCAGCAGCGACGTATCGGGACCAGCTACCTGGCCATAGCCAATGATCTCAGCGAGTGGTGTCAAGCCCAACTCCTCGGCCTTCGCCGGTGACATCACGATCAGCGCTGCAGCACCATCACTGATCTGAGAGGCGTTACCCGCCGTGATGGCTCCGTCTTTGCTAAAAGCAGGTCGCAGTTTGCCAAGTGACTCCATCGTCGTCTCCGGACGGACGCCCTCATCGGTCTCAATGATCAGATCATCACCTTTGCGCTGAGGAACTGCCACAGGAACGATCTCCTTGGCCATTCTTCCATCCTTGATCGCCTTAGCCGCGCGTTCATGAGACAGCATCGAGAAGCGATCCTGTCGTTCTCGAGGAATCGGAGTGACCTGCAGATACTGCTCGGTTGCGAGGCCCATGGCCATCTTGTCGAACGCACAGAAGAGCCCGTCATAGAGCATCGAGTCGATGAGCTGAACATCACCCATGCGAAAACCGCCCCGCGCCCCGGGGAGGAAGTAGGGGGACTGGGTCATGGACTCCATGCCACCGGCCACCACGATGTCAGCCTCCCCAGCCCTAATCATGAGATCCGCTAGGTGCAGACTATTGAGACCAGAGAGACACACCTTGTTGACGGTAGTGGAGGGCACCGTCATTGGTATGCCAGCACCAACAGCAGCCTGTCGCGCGGTGATTTGACCCTGTCCAGCCTGGAGCACATGCCCCATGAACACATACTCAACCATCTCTGGTGCCAGGCTGGCGCGAGCGAGCGCACCTTTGATCGCGATCGATCCGAGCTGCATTGCTGTCAACGATCCAAGTGCGCCTGAGAGCTTCCCAATAGGGGTTCGTGCTCCTGATACGATTACAGAATTTGCCATCGTGCGTCCTTTCTTCGTACTTCTAGTATACGAGAGACTCCTCATGCATCAAGAATCCTCCTCCTTGCTGGTAGCATACGAGGATGACAACGGAACTCATCGATGCCATCCTCGCCAACGCGAGCGGAGAGGAGTTGGCCCAGCTGCCCCTCCCTGACCACTATCGAGCCGCCTTTCTCCGCAAAGACGAGATCTCGATGTTTGAGGGGATCCCGTCAGCGGACAGAGACCCTTCACGTTCGTTACACGTCGACGACGTTCCCGTGCCCGAACTCGCCCCAGACGAAGCGGTCATAGCGGTGATGGCCTCATCGATCAACTACAACACCGTCTGGTCCTCACTCTTTGAGCCGGTGCCTACTTTTGACTTCCTAAAGCGCATGGGCCGGTCGCACAACCTCTGGAACCGTCGCCATGACCTCGACTACCACGTGATTGGCTCCGACGCCTCAGGCATCATCGTTCGAGTCGGCTCCGCGGTACGGAACTGGAACGTCGGCGATCGCGTGACGATCCACTGTAACTACGTCGATGACCAAGATCCCTCCTCTCACGATGACTCGATGTTGGCCACCGAGCAGCGGATCTGGGGCTTTGAGACGAACTTTGGCGGACTTGCCGATTTTGCCATCGTCAAAGCCAACCAGCTCATGCCAAAACCTGCTCATTTGAGTTGGGAGGAGGCAGCAGTCAACCCGTTGTGCAACTCCACCTCCTACCGTATGATCGTCTCCAAGAATGGAGCACACATGACCCAAGGTCAGGTGGTGCTGATCTGGGGTGCAACCGGCGGGATCGGCAGCTATGCCGTCCAATATGTACTCAACGGTGGTGGCATCCCGGTGGGAGTCGTCTCATCCCCCGGAAAGGCAGCCCTGCTGCGTGAGATGGGCTGCGAATACATCATCGATCGTTCCGCTAATGGGTATCGCTTTTGGAAGGATGAGAACACCCAAGACGAGAGCGAGTGGCGACGTTTTGGCAGCGATATTCGCGCCCTCGTCGGAGAGGATCCAGACATCGTCTTTGAGCATCCTGGGCGCGAGACGATGGGGGCCTCCGTCTATGTCGCCAAGCGCGGCGGGTTGATCATGACCTGTGCCGCTACCACTGGCTATCGCATCGAATACGACAATCGTCACCTCTGGATGAAGCTCAAGTCCATCAAAGCCAGCCATTTCGCTAACTATCGCGAAGCCTACGAAGCCAATAAGCTCATCGCCAAAGGTAGAGTACAACCAGTGCTTTCTGCAACCTTTGACCTCGAACATGTAGGCCGAGCGGTCAATGTCGTACGCGCGAACCTTCACGAAGGCAAGGTCGGCATCCGTTGTCTGAGTCCCGCCGATGGACTCGGCGTCACCGATCAGGCCCTTCGCGACCGTGTCGGCGAGGACAAGATCACCCTCTTTCAACGATTTGCTCGCGCCAAGACCGTGGAGAATACATGAATACGACCGAGATTGACCACGTGGCTATCGCCGTTGCCGACCTCGAAACGGCCATCCAACACTACGTCGCCCTCGGTGGTCGTGTCGTACACCGCGAACGCGTCGAATCTGACGGCATCGACGAGGTGTTGCTGCAAGTGGCTGACTCCTATATCCAGCTCGTCTCGCCTTATGACCAATCCTCAAGTGTTGCCCGGTTCCTCCAACGGCGTGGCGAGGGACTCCACCACATCGGCCTACGAGTTCCCGACTGCGCCGCGGCCATCCAGGAGCTCGAAGCGGAGGGTTTTGAACTCATCGACCACGTGCCACGCCCTGGTTCCAGAGACACGCTTGTCGCCTTCGTGCATCCCAAGAGCGCAAACGGAACGTTAATTGAGATCGTGCAGGAGCAACAGCACTAACTACAGGCGATAACGTCCATCGAGCGCACGTGACAAGGTCACCTCATCGACATAGTCGAGGTCGCCTCCAACCGGCACCCCCGTCGCCAGCCGAGAAACGCCAACCCCAGCTGGGCTGACAAGCTTGGCAATATAGGTCGCCGTCGCTTCCCCCTCGATTGTCGACGAGGTAGCCAAAATAACCTCCTTGACGGAGGTATCACGCAAGCGGTTGAGCAGCTCACTGAGGTGTAGCTGTTCCGGTCCTACGCCATCCATTGGGCTGATCACACCGCCAAGCACATGATACAACCCGCGAAAGGACAGGCCACGCTCGAAAGCGAGCACATCTCTGGGTTCCTCTACCACACAGATCACCGTCCGATCACGGCCTGGATTCGCGCAGACGCCACAGAGCTCATCTTCACTGAGTGCAAAGCATTCTCGACAGCGCTTGGTATTCGTCACTGCGTCCGTCAGTGCATCCGCTAGCCGCTGCGCATCTTGTGGCCCTCGCTTGACCATGAAGAGCGCGATTCGTTGCGCCGACTTGGGGCCGATGCCGGGCAACCGAGAAAGCTCATCCATGAGCTTTGCCAAGGAGGCAGGATACATCGTCTAGAGCTCCCCCTGAATCAATCGTGCTCCTGGAAAGACCTCGGTGACATTAGCAACGATCGCATCATCACTAAAACGCTGCGTCGGTACCGAGGTGGTGAACTCCTCGTCATCAGCCTCGGAGATCAGCTCCTCAGGTGAGTCTGTTAGCCCATCAGAGCGGTTCGCTGTCGCTGGATCTGTCTCGCTCTCTAGCACGAGTCGGAAGTCCAGCTGTCCTCCGTAGAGTTGACGCAGCAGAGCAATGATCTCGTTGAGGTAGGGCTCAAGCTTCTTACGCCGCGTCTCATGATCGAGGACGATGCCTATCTCCCCCGCGCCCAAAACCGTCAGCCGAGTATCACGGATCCACGTGCGGATATTGCGCTGTTGCAGCGCGGGAAGATAACGCTCAAGCCACTCAGCCTGGATCAACGTACGCAACTGATCTGTGGCCGCTAGATCAAGCGCGCCATCGGGCCCCTGCAAGGCAGTCGGTTCCAGGTGCCCCTCATCACTCCCCTTGTCGTTCCGCGTTGCGAGCTCCGACTCATCGGTCAGTGGGGTTGTGACCTCTTGGATCGTCGCCATTGATGGTGCTCGCGTCGTTTCCGTGGAGTCTGCCTCCATTCTCCCTACGTGGGTCCCGTCTCGATGTTCCTCCGACGAGTCACCGAGGGTTACCGAGTCACTCGTTTCGGCGACGACGTCATCCGGAGCCACAGCTGGAGTCCCAGTCTCCTTGGACCCAGTCTCCTTGGACCCAGTCTCCTTGGACCCAGCCTCAGGCGCTAGTCGTCTCTCTTGCCCAGTGTCCCCTTCGCGGCGAGGGAGCAGTGAATCTGGCGTCTGCGAGCTAAGGGTCTGTGGCTCTTTCGATGGAGGCTCTTTCGATGGAGGTTCTGTCATCGGAGGTTCTGTTGTTGGAGGTTGGCCAGCTCCCGAACCGACAGACGCTGGCGAGTTAGGCCGACTAGAAGGTCGGCCAATCGCGCCACGAAGACGTGCGAGATCACCACTTGGAGATTTTGAGGGGCCAACGTCTTCCCGAGAAGGTCGTCGCACCGCCTCCACACTTTGGGACCTGCTATCGCTTGTGGCTAGCTCGCGTGATGGCGGCATGGGAGTACTTGAGCCGAGCGATTCCTCGAGTCGTCGGACCCGCTGTTCGAGATCAGCGCCGCTAGCCGAATCCGCCACCAACTGCACAAGGACTGCCTCAAGTACCACCCCCGGATCCAGGGCATCACGAACACCGATACTCAAACGTCCTAAGGTCTCCATTGCCCGCGTTATACGAGCAAGTGGGTACTCCCCTCCCTCGCCACGAAGGGCTGCGAGAAATTGCTCCTTCAGACGAACCAAGAGCTCGGTGACGACCCAGAGAGGATCATTGCCTGACTGCAAGAGCTCCTCCACCGCCAGCACCGTTGCACTGGCATCAAGTTCCAGCAAGCTCGCCACTGCCAGCTCTATGGATGCGTCGACCTCTGGAATGACCTGTCCAAGCGCCAAGACCTGTTCAAGAACGGAGAGGGTATCTCGGGCCGATCCTCGTCCCCGCCGAAGAACCCACTCACGGGTCGCCGTATTGAGCTCAACCCCAGTACGGTTCGCAATATCATCGACAACTTCGCCTACCGCTGACATGTCCAATAGGTGGAACTCAAAATGCTGGGTTCGTGAGACGACCGTTTGGAGTACCTTTTGCGGGTTTGTCGTCGCCAAAATAAAAATAACGTGCGGCGGTGGCTCCTCGAGTGTCTTTAACAGCGCGTTCGACGCAGCAGTGGAGAGCATATGAACCTCATCGATGATGTAGACCTTCCATCGACCTGTCCCAGCCGTGGCGACGGTCCCAATCAACCATCGCATCGCATCTACACCAGAGTTCGAGGCAGCGTCAAGCTCCTCAACCTCCCCCGAGGCTCCCGACGCAATCGAGACGCACGACGCACAGGCAAGGCACGGTTCACCATCAACCAAATTTTCACAGTTCAATGCCTTGGCAAGGATCCGAGCGGTCGATGTCTTTCCTGTACCTCGTGGCCCTGAAAACAGGTAGGCGTGGCCGACAGAGTCTGAGGCAACAGCCGCTCGCAGTGCCCTCGTGACGTGATCCTGTCCAAGCACCTCCGAGAAGCGTTGGGGTCGAAACCGCCGATACAGGGACTGATAGTTCGCGGACACGACGCCATCCTAATGTCGGCAGCTCCCCCAAAACGCCTGTGCTCCAAGGACCGTGTCCATCACGGAGGTCAGGCGACCCACGGTACCCGAGATACCTTGCTGAGGGCTGCTGCCTTCCGACCCTGACCCGGTTCACGAGGTCCCGCCACGTGGGGCCCGACCTCCGTGATGGACACGGTCCAAAGAAACTATAAGCTAGTGTAGCACGCTCGGAACCGAACGGTTCTGAGACCTGGAGGGGTGCGAGAGCGGCCGAATCGGCGCGATTGGAAGTCGCGTGTGGGGCAACTCACCGTGGGTTCGAATCCCACCTCCTCCGCGCCTGAGCCAAGGGGTCACCAACGGCCCCTTGGCTTGAGCAACTCGTTCCTGGCCTTAGTAGCTCGGCTCGTCCTTGGCCATCAACAAGATGATGACCGCTGCACTCGTCTCTCGCTCAAGCTGACGGCGTGCTTCCTGCAGCACAGAGCGACCGTACTTCGCTCAACTCATCAGCCGTGAGTGCATGGCCCTGGGTGGCGACGTTGCGTTCAACCTGCGCCCTTGAGGTGGCCCCGGCAATCACGGAACTTACCTGCGACTCACCGAGCAAGTAGGCAAAGGCGAGATCCAAAAGCTCCATTCCATGGTCATGCGCATAGTGATCAAGCTTCTCAATCAGATCCCACTCAGCGTTGTCGAGTTGCTGAGGGCGCGAGGCGAGTCGTGTACCAGCGACCGGCGCCACCCCCCGGTGAAACTTCCCCGTCAACAAACCTGAGGCCAATGGATAGAACGGCAGGATACCCACACCATACTTACTGGCCGCTGGTATCAGCTCATCCTCCACCGTTCGTTCCACCATCGAGTAGTGGTTTTGCGCCGAGATGAATCGCTCAGCGCCTAGCGTTCGCGCGATAAGCTCAGCTTCCACGAGTTGCCAACTGGCAAAGTTTGACGATCCAATGTAACGGATCTTGCCCTGATGGATCGCATCGGTAAGCGCTGCAAGCGTCTCCTCGATCGGCGTGAGTGGATCAGGTTGGTGCAGCTGATACAGATCGATGTGGTCAGTCTGTAGGCGGCGAAGAGAGGCTTCAAGCGCCCTCATAAGATAGCGCCGAGATCCACGTGCGACATCTCGATCACCCATGTCCATGCCGAACTTGGTAGCAAGAACGATCTCATGTCGAAAGGGTTTGATCACCTCTCCCATGATCTCCTCCGAGGCACCGTTACCTCCGTAGATATCAGCGGTGTCAAAGAGGGTGATGCCGGCCTCGAAGGCGGCAACGAGCACCTCCTTCGATGCCTCAAATTCAAGCCGACCACCAAAGTTATTACAGCCGAGGCCAACCTCTGACACCCGAAGACCCGACATCCCTAACTGACGAAACCTCATCACTCCTCCTTGTTCACTATTACCTGGTATTTGGTCTGCTGCGAAGTTCGTTCCGCACTACTGACACCGATCGACCGGTAGGCGCCCATCACCCGGTCGTGCAGTTCGCCAAGAGGCATGTCGAGCACTTGCGCTACCCGGCGCAGATCCTCGAACTCTGGCTTCGCACCAGCTGAGGTGACCTTCACCATCACCAGGTGACCCTCGACCTCCACCTCCTGAAAGGAGGGGACAAGACGACGCCGCTGTTGAAGACGAAATCGAACCCCTGGAGTTCTGAGCAACCGTTGCACGCGGGCGACCATCGCATCCATCTCCGTTGGCTTCACAAGAACAGTAAGCAACACCCCAGGACGTGATTTCTTACCAGTTGCTGGCGTCATGTACGCATCGAGTGCACCAGCATCCAAACTCTCTTGAATGCAATTGCCCAACAGTTCACCGCTCACATCATCGAGGTAGGTCTCCAGCACCCCAACGGTCTCCACGAGAGCAGCGTCACCGACCAGATCGTCAACGAGAACCACCTGACACACGTTTGCTAGCCCTGGAGTATCCCGTGTACCTGCCCCATAACCCACGCCAGCGATCACGCCGTCGCCAGATCCATGAGGAAAGAGCGCAGCCAGCGCGGCCAGTAGAGCGGCACCAGTGGGCGTCACGCTCTCCTCGCCTGGTGCGACGACCACCCGCAACTTTGCCTTGGCAAGCAGCGACAGTACAGCTGGCCCTGGGAGGGGCAGTTGGCCATGCGCCATCGCAAGTGAGCCAAAATGAACGCCAATTGGCATAATCGAGACGGCGTCAATACCAGCCCGAGCGCAGAGGTACGCGGTTCCCACCAAATCAACTAACGTGTCGACCGATGCCAGCTCGTGGAGGTGCACTGAAGAGCCATGGACCTCCTCCTCTGCCGTTGCCAACAGGTCGAGCGCCTTGAGGGCTATGCGGCTACCTGTCGTCTCATCGAGGAGCTTCTTCACCCAGGACTGCAACTCGTCAAGTGAGAGCTTGGGTGCGCTTTCTTGAATATTGACCAAACAATGGGTTGCACGCAGGGAGGATCGATCGACGGACTGGAAGTCGAGGGAACACCAACTGATTGCATTCAATGGCGCGAAGAGTGCCTCCAATGCTTCGAAGGATTGCGTCGCACTAGCCAACGCAGCCATCAGCATGTCACCTGCCACGCCGTGGGCCGGGTTGATCACGAGCGTACGCACGTTAGCGTGGCTCGGTTCCCAAGATACGAAGGGCGGCACATGCGGCACCAAAGCCGTTATCGATTCCCATCACCATGAGACCCTGCGCACACGACGCGAGCATCGAGGCCATGGCCGTCTCTCCTGCACGCGCGACTCCGTAACCGACTGACGTTGGTACTCCTATCACCGGCTGCGCAACCGATGCAGCAACCACGGTGGCGAGCGCACCCTCGAATCCGGCGAGCACAATGAAGACCTCTGCGTCAGAGGCCTCGTCTAGGGCCACCATCGTCCGTTCGATCGCACTCACCCCACAATCGAGAATCAATCGTGACCTCACCCCTAGCGCGGTGAGGACCGCCTGTGCTTCGAGTGCCATCACCCGATCAGAGGATCCTGCTGCAAGGATGGCAACCCTTGTCTGTTCGCCCAAATGCAGTGGACGGGCGACCAAGGTGACGTAAGGACTTCCCTCATCGATCGGAGGGAAAGCGAGCCAATCCGCACGATCAGCGACAAGTGCGAAGCGGCTGGGATCGAATCGAGTGACGAGTACGGGGCCCTCGCCCTCGAGCGCAAATGTAACCATCTCGACGAGGGCAGCATCACTCTTACCGGTGGCAAAGATCGCCTCGGGAATCCCAATCCTTGCCCGGCGTCCAGCATCGAACCAGCCAAAGTCACCCCGTCGGAGCCCATCTGTTGGATTTTCATGCACCCTTTGAGCCTACCGGGCAAGGTGACTCCGGCTAGTCTCCTCCTATGGACGAACCTCACCCTGTGCGTATCGCCTACCTCGGGCCCGTAGGGACCTTCACCGAGGAGGCATTGATCGAATTCATGGGAACGCGCAACTACAACGGTCTCCCGCGCCCCACTATCGAGGACGTCCTCTGCGATGTCGCTGCTGGGAACTGCGACTATGGTTTTGTGCCGATCGAGAACTCGATCGAAGGAACCGTAACCCCAGCCCTGGACGCACTGATCTTTCGCTTTCGACTCCACATCTATGCGGAGTTCATCCTCCCCGTTCGCCAGCAGCTCATCGCTACCAAGGGTGCCAAGCTCGAGGATATTGGCGCCGTCTATTCGTACGCCCATGCCCTCGCACAGGTGGGCCGTTTCCTCCGAGATCAGCTGCCAAAAGCCGAACTCCACCACACGGATTCAACAGCTGAAGCGGTCCGAATTGTCGCCGATACGAAAACGAAGTCGATCGCCGCAATCGGGCCGAGACGTGCCGCAGAGCTCTACGGTCTCGATGTACTTATCGCCGACATCGACGACCATGCCGCCAACTCCACGCGTTTTCTCCTCTTGAACAATGACACGATCCCACAGCCGACCGGACATGACAAGACGAGCATCGTCTGCTTCCAAGTCGAGGATCGTCCAGGCTCCCTGCTCTCGATCCTGGCGGAGATCGCCTCTCGTGGTATCAGTCTTACCAAACTAGAGTCTCGTCCGACCAAAACTGGGATCGGCATCTACTGCTTCGCGATCGACTTCGAGGGCCACATCGCTGATCAGTCTGTCCAAGAGGTGATCAGTGATCTCAATCGCTACTTAGGCCATGTCAAGTTCCTGGGATCGTATCCCACCTTCAACGATCGGCATGCTCGTCCAGAACCCCAGCCAACCCCTGACCCGCTGATCAGCGAACTCCTCGGACAGATCGAAGCGACACCCACTCACTGACACAAACGCGCTGCCTCCCTTGCCGAGGCTCTAGTATGTCTTTGCGCGCGGAGGGATGGCAGAGCGGACGAATGCGAAGCACTTGAAATGCTTTGGGCCAAAAGCCTCGTGGGTTCGAATCCTACTCCCTCCGCCACTCGCCTTGCATCAAGTCACAACAGCCCCCTGAAAACGAGAGAGAGCTGTGCGGGGAAACCCCGCACAGCTCATCTCAGGCGCTGTTGCTAGGTGACTACGCCGGTGCTCCAGGTCCCGCCGGTGCTCCAGGTCCCGCCGGTGCTCCAGGTCCCGCCGGTGCTCCAGGTCCCGCCG
>NZ_DAHXOI010000038.1 GCF_027364955.1 Ferrimicrobium sp. | reverse complement strand
TTGCAGGTGCCCCGGAGCAAGCCGCTTAGTGGTCTTGCGAGGCGATGGAATGGACTACCATGAAATCGCTAACTGTTGACCACACTGCTACTCGATTCGTTCGCTATCGCGGCTCAGTCGTTGGTCGGTGCCGCGTTGGGGAGAGATGATACCCGTGAAGCGCGACGATTAGCTTGGCAAGTCGCTCGCTATGGTGCCTACGCTGGATTTTCCTTAGCCGTTGTGCTGATCCCTGGTTGGTGGCTCGTCCCTTTGGCCTTCACCTCGTCGTCACCTGTCCGCCAACAGATCCAGGTGCTGTGGCCCTGGCTGGTGGCACTACAACCGGTAGCGGGCGTGGTCTTTGCGTCGGATGGAGTTCTTGTCGGAGCCGGTGATGTTGGTTTTTTGCGCACGATCACGCTCATTGCAACGATAGGCGTCTATGTGCCATTGACGTTGATCGCGTTGGGATATGGCTGGGGATTGGGAGGTATTTGGGCAGGACTCGCGGCATCGATTGTCATTCGCTTCGCCGGTATGATTCTTCGCACGGCGCGTGGAACTTGGGCGGTGCCAGGCACCAGGGAATCGAATTGATCGACACATTCGACGAATCAGATGACCCCGTTCGTGGTCAAGAACCTGGCCAGACTCGTGGCAGATATAGGACTGACGAGATCGGTAATCTGCATCTGTCGGACTCCCGAAGGCGCAAGATCGATGCTCACAGCTCACCAGGGTAGTGAAGCTGACAGATTCGGTGTGTTGTGTGCCATAGCAGGCAAATGAGTTGTGGTGGCTTAGCCACGCAACGAGCTCCCTGATCGAAGAAGGCAGCAAGCCAGCGAACAGTGGGACCTCCTGTTTGTCTAGGGAGGCACACCCAGATGTGGAGTGTGATGGTTCCCGAATTGATTGGTGATCGTTCGGTTGAGGTGGCGGTCGTCTATCCGCTCGCGAGTCGATGATGAGAACCGCTAGATCATCTTGGTTGATTGCGCAGTAGGGAGCTGTTGCTCCTCGCGCGGTTGCTACTCGGCGAGATCGTGGGTCGCGATCCATGACTCAGGCTGATCGGATGAGCTGCCCACACTGGTAAACACACTGGTAATGATGCAGGCTTGCGAACAAGAATCCTTGCTGAGTCCTAGTGTGTCGGGGAACAAGCGGTGACGGTCGGCACAAGGACGAGCCCTTCGAATGAGGATATCAGACCGTGCCTCAGTCTGATTATCTTCCATTCGAAGGGCTCGTCGTCTACAATCACTCGATAGTCATTTGGTGGCGCCGCAGAACACCGGCCGCTTCACCATGACGCAGCGATGCTCACGCGGTACGTACCGACCTGGTTGAACTCGAGCGGTACATAAATGGAATGGACCCAGCACCAACCAGAAGATGCATTACGATCAATCCAATCATTGCCGTGGTGGACGTTGTTGCCGTCAGCGGAAGGGCGAGAGAGGCCAATACCACGCCGACTGCGATCAGCGTCCAGAGGGTGACTGCACGAGATACCCTGCGTTCCATGAAGGAAAGCAGCGCCCACCCTGCCAGCGAAACCATCAGGCTAACACCGATGATTTGACCGATGCTTAGTGTGGTCGCGGTCCCGGTGCCGAAGCGGATTCCAAGGTGGATCCCGAGTACATGCACCTCGACCACCCATACAAGAACTGCCGCCAGCACTGCATTATGAACGGCAAAGATCCTCATTTTGATGGAACTATTTACCTGCTCGTGATTCGCTACTATCGTCATCGACTTCCCCTCCTTCGGGTTTGTGCGAATGCCCACTGCATCGCTGGGCAATAACCTATTGGCAACTGCTCTCATCGGTCATGACCCATGTGATGCGATCTTTGCCCCTCCAGCAGGAGTCCCCTCGTACTCCTCAGGGAGTAGATGAGGGACCATCGCCAGTGGTAGTAGACTGACGAATCGGCGCCCTACGCTAGATAGTCAATGAATACTTTCTTCAAATTACGACAATCGCGACTCTGGTCCATGCCCGTTGGTACTGGGTTCGTCGCCATCCTTACTGTGCTTGGGACATGGTTCGAGGCTCATCCAGCGAATCACTATGCGGGGCTACATCTTGTTACTCAGCCACCACTTGTTGCATTCGTGATTCCACTTGCGGCGGCTCTGTCGCTTCTCTTTGTCCGCAAGCACTCTACGGTGGTCTTCTTCTTTACGATCGTCGCTGCTATGGGATGGTCGATGCTCGGGCAGCTGAACGGGGCGACTCTCGTTCCTATCCTCGTGGCCGGGTTTTGGGTGGCCCAAGAACACAGCTGGCGCAAGGCGGCCCTGCTTGGGTTGATCGGTAGCATCGCGCTCTGGATCGCCAACGGCTTTCTGGGGCCATTCGGGTTCATCGGCGGTCCTGGACTGACCATGTGGCCCGAGATGGTCGCCGCATTCGCACTTGGCAGTGTCGTCTCGGCACGACACCTGTGGCGAGACGAGGCCAGGGCACGCCAGGTAGATGCCGAACGAGCACGCGAGGAGGAGATCCACCTCATCATCAACCGAGAACGCATGCGTATTGCCCGCGAGCTTCATGATGTTGTCGCCCACACAATGGCAATGATCAACATCCAGGCCAGCGCCGCTCAACTGCTTCTCGATAGCGATCCGAGCCGTGCTTCGGAAGCGATCGCTGAGATTCGTTCAGCCTCCAAGACGGGCCTGCAGGAACTCAGATCGATCCTGACAATTATGCGACCGCCGGGGCAAGACGAAGATCACGGCGAAGTTGTTCCCGATCTGTCGGCGATCCGGCGGCTCGTCAAGGACTGGAATCAGGCAGGTGTGCCCACCTCGCTGGTAGTCGATGGCGAAGCCATTGAGCTTCCAACCGCGGTTGCGCTGGCGAGTTTCCGCATTGTCCAAGAGGCGTTGACCAATGTGGTCCGGCATGCCGAAAACCCGACCACTATCGTGACGCTCGCCTACGCGCCTATCTCGTTGACGATCGGTGTGCACAATACCACAACGAGTCCGAGTTCTTCCTTCCAGGAAGGAGCCGGTACCGGTCTGGTGGGCATTCGCGAACGAGTGCGATCACTCTCTGGTACCTTCACCGCGTCCCCACTCGCGGACGGGAGTTTTCGGATCGAGGCGATCTTGCCGCTAAACACAGAGAGAGACCGGGATGAGCGGCCCACCTACACGCTGAGCGACTCCGCTAATTCTGGTACCAGCGATGCCGACAGTCGCCGATGATTCGCCTATTACTCGTCGACGACCAAGCGCTTATTCGCGCTGGTCTGAAAGTGCTTCTTGAGTCGGCCGACGATATTGAGGTGGCTGCAGAGGCGGCTGAAGGCGCAACGGCGATCGATCTTTTGCGTGCACAGCCCATCGACGTTGTCTTGATGGATATTCGAATGCCGACCATGGATGGGCTGGCAGCAACCAAAATCATTGCAAGCGACCCGGACCTCTCCGGGATACGCATCATTGTGCTGACAACCTTTGCGGAGGACGAATACATTCTTGAAGCAATTCGTAATGGCGCTAGTGGCTTCCTTGTCAAAGATAGCGAACCCTCTGAACTGATCAATGCGGTTCGCATTGTCCACCGTGGCGAAGCGCTGCTCTCCCCGAGCGTGACGCGATCACTGATTGCCAATATCGCAAGTCGAAGCACTCCTGCACCCACGAGTCAGACTGCACTCGATATCTTGAGCGATCGGGAACGAGAAGTGCTTATGTTGGTTGGTTCTGGGCTCAGCAATACCGAGATTGCCGAAAAACTCTACCTCAGCCCGCTGACGGCGAAGACCCATGTGAGCCATATCATGTCAAAACTTGCAGTACGTGATCGAGCGCAACTTGTCGTGATCGCCTATGAGACTGGTCTGATTCGGCCGTCCCTGTCATGAGGATCTCTCGGCCATGGATGACGAGGATCCCATGGTCCCGAGACCTTGCGGGATACGTAGGAAGTGTCGTTCTTACCAGAAGCAATAGTCGGACAAGGCGTGGGGGGAATCTTGTTGCACTCGCGCGAGCAGCAGCGCCTCTGGACCATTGTCGACCGGAGCTTTGGGGCATCGTGAGCCTCGCGTGCGGGCCCTCTCATCAGTGATCATCCCCCGCGATCTTGTTGTAGCCTCGGCATAGAACCCAGTGCTCGCGCGAGACTGAAGACCCTTCTCACCCGGTCCACACTCTCATCGCACACAAGTCTGCGGGACGACCGGTGTCACTGAGTTCCTTCAGGGGGTCCCACTTCGTCAAGGCTCACGAGGAGGTAGTGGAGTAGATCGTCCGGTCGCAGGTAGGCGATCCACTGACAGGTCCATGCAAAGTATCCATTGAGAGTCGGCAGGCCGACGTTCTCCCGGTAGTCGGTTCGCTCCGGTCGGATAGGATCGGTGGGGAGGGCATCCGCTACCTTCGTTGTGTCACTTGGTCTGGGTGGTACCCCTTTGATCCGCGAGCTTGCTTAGGTATTGTGGTCGTGCAAGTTCCCACCAGATTACGCCTGGCATGCTTCGAGCAGCGATGCGCTATGACCGGATCGAGCCTCTCATCGTGGTATTGAGGGATCGCGATCTTGTGGGTTGGTCTGTTGAGTTGACTAGCGGGTGAGTGGCTTGTACTTCATCCGATGCGGCTTATCGGCGTCGGTGCCCAACCTTCGATGGCGGTCGAGTTCATAGTCTGAGAAGTTGCCCTCGAACCAACGGACTTCCGCTTCTCCTTCGAAGGCGATGATATGGGTGGAGACCCGGTCGAGAAACCAACGATCGTGACTGATCACCACGATACATCCGGGAAAGCTGAGCAACCCGTCTTCCAACGCCCGCAGGGTGTCGACATCGAGGTCATTCGTTGGCTCGTCGAGAAGTAGTACATTGCCACCACTTCGTAGCACCTTTGCGAGTTGGACTCGGTTTCGTTCTCCGCCCGAGATCTCTCCAATCTTCTTCTGTTGCGCACTTCCTTTAAAGCCAAAGCTCGATACGTACGCACGGGCATGGATCTCTCTGTGCCCGACGATAATTCTTTCCACTCCATCAGTGATCTCGTCGTAGACGGTAGCGGTTGGGTCCAAACTGTCACGTGACTGGTCGAGATAGGTGAAATGCACCGTGCTTCCGACCTCAATAGAGCCCCCATCGGGCTTGTCTTGACCAACGATCATCTTGAACAGGGTGGTCTTGCCAGCACCATTGGGTCCGATGACACCCACGATACCTCCCGGGGGAAGCAAGAAGCTCAGATCCTCGATGAGTAGTCGATCACCAAAACCCTTTGTGAGGCTCGTTGCATTGACCACTACATCACCGAGGCGGGGTCCTGGCGGAATAGCGATCTCCAACGTGTCGCCTCGCTGGTCGGCTGCCTCGGACTCCGCCACCAATTCGTTAAAGGCGTTGAGGCGCGCCTTACCCTTGCTCTGTCTGGCTCTTGGCGACATCCGGATCCATTCAAGTTCGCGGGCGAGCGCTGCTTGGCGCGCTCGGTCTGCCTTCTCCTCCGTGGCAAGGCGAGCCTGCTTCTGTTCGAGCCATGAGGAGTAGTTTCCTTCCCACGGCATTCCCCTGCCGCGATCCAGTTCGAGGATCCATGAGGCCACGTTGTCGAGAAAGTATCGATCGTGGGTGATGGCGACTACCGTGCCGGCGTAGTCGTGCAGCGTCCGTTCGAGCCATGCTACTGATTCAGCATCAAGATGGTTCGTTGGCTCATCGAGGAGCAGGAGATCAGGTTTCGCAAGCAGCAATCGGCATAGTGCGACTCGGCGACGTTCACCTCCAGACAGCGTGGTCACATCGGCGTCAGAGGGTGGGAGGCGAAGCGCGTCCATCGCAACCTCAAGCGTGCGATCAAGGTCCCAACCGTTGATCGCATCGATCCGAGTTTGGAGGTCTGACTGTTCCGCAAGGAGGGCATCAAAGTCGGCATTAGGAGAGCTAAAGGCCTCACAGACTTCGTTGAACCTGGTCAACAGATCGCGTTGTTCGGCCAGGCCGTCGGCGACGTTACCGATGACATCCTTGGTTGGATCGAGTTGGGGCTCCTGTGGCAGATAGCCTACTGTGAATCCAGGAGTGAGGCGAGCTTCACCACTAAAACCGTCATCGAGGCCCGCCATAATGCGCAGGAGGGACGATTTACCCGATCCGTTTGCACCAATCACGCCGATTTTCGCACCTGGGTAGAAGGACAGGTTGATCCCTTTGAGGACTTCCTTGTCAGGTGGATAGAAGCGACCGATGTCGCGCATCGAGAAGATGTATTGAGGAGCCATGCTTACCAGTCTCGTTGGTGTTGAGCGGATCTCCTGCAGCTGGATGAAAACTCGTTGATCATTGGCTCAATCAGAGGAGTGCCGTTCCTCTTGCCACGAGGATGGGCTAGGCATGCGGGATTCAGTGACCCACTTGGTATGCAAAGCCCCGTGATACGAATGTCGTGGCCCGCGACTTCACCGGTGAGTTCGTTGAGATGGCTGAGTTCGGTGAGATCGGCTGCGTCGTACAGAGCCCTGTTGCCCGGCCAAGGGTGAGAGATGATCTGCCCACGTCGAGGAACCCAGTCCCTGGGGTCGCTGGTCTCCGCCAACGAGGCGCTACTACGTTACACTTAGGAACGCTCGGGATAACGGAAGATGGATGAGCCCGATGCATACCGGGCCGCGTTCATAGAACCGCACCAGCCAGTCGGTCTTATCAGTTTTGACCATCTCGACACGAACGTCGCCGACCTTCCTGTGACTCGAAGGGTATCAGCCGAACCGATTCAACGTGCTAATCCCTGCGGATGATCTTCAGTCAAAGTGACGTTACGCCGATATTGTCGCTATGAGGGAACTTGTCCTGCGGAGTCCGGACACCTGTGTGTCCTGTGGCAACAGCGTGGCTGCGGGGGAACGTGCGGGATGGGATGCCGTGGCAAAAAAGGTGACGTGTCGATCGTGCCTCGGTTCCAGGGCGGATACCGGGTTGGCATCGGAGCCTGCTTTAGCGGAACCTTCGACGCCCATAGTTACTCTTGGGGTGGCCGGTCGATCCGCCTCGCGGGAGGCAGAGAGAAGATCTGTTCGCCACCAGCGACAGGAAGAGGCACGCGTCACTGCCGACCGAGAGTGGCGATCGCAGATCAAAGCCAAACACCCGCTGGCGGGTCGGCTCATCGCTGCGGTGACGCCAAAAGCGCAGATACGAGCTGCGCCTTCGCATGTTCGGGCCTGGGCAACCGGTGCCGTTGGCGAGGGTAAGGTCGGTGAAGTGCTCGACGCGATCCCCGGGATCATCGTCCTCAACGACCGTCATAAGCCAAGGAGTCGCAGCAACATCGATCATATCGTCGTGACGTCAGCCGGGGTGTGGGTAATCGATGCCAAGGTCCGACCAGGCAAACATCTTGAGTTTGTAGACAAGGGTGGCCCCTTCGTGCGAGATCAACGACTTATCATCGGTGGGCGGGACGAGACCAGATTGGTCGACGCCATGACCTGGCAGGTCGAGGCAGTGCAACGGGCCTGTGTCGATCTACTCGGTGTAACGGTGGTGCGGCCAGCGCTCTGTTTTGTCGACGCCACCGTTGGCCGGTTCGATCATCGACCCTGGATGGTGCGTGGTGTGGTGGTGTGTTGGCGGGCCGTGCTGCCCCAGCTCTTACTTCGGCCTGGCCCACTTGGGCGTCAACGTATGGACGAGCTTGCGAGACGCATCGCCACCAGACTCCCGGCAGCATGAGATAGGATCCGTCTGCGGCGGTTGTCCATCTGACCTTTGTCAGCAGTCGAAATTGACGTCCTTGTCCTAGCGTTCTATTCGGTGGCCCTTCTTGCTATGGCCCCTGCAATGGAAGCCGTTACGCGGAAATATGGCTGGCCTGTCGGCGTGTGGGGTGCACGAGAGTCAAAAGGGAGAGGTAGTTGATGATGTCTTTGGCTACGAACGCACAGACTGGTTTGCCAGGCTCATGGGTGCGGGAAAACCCTCGTTAAGGTCAGTCGTGGGATTGTTGTGGCTTCTTCGCGGCAATGCCGTTTAACCTGAGGTCCCCCTCCAGAAGTGCTCGACCTCAGGTGGGCGGCCTTGCTACGTGCCTGCGGTAGGCAGGGACTTTTGGAATAAGTCCAGCTAGAAGGCCTTCAAGGAGTAACTTCGGTTTAACGGTGTCGAGCAGGCCTGCCAGGAGGGGCCGTCCAACACCGGTGTTTGCTGGCGTCGTGCTTTTGGTATCACTGGACCAGGCTCTGTCGGTCCGTTCTCCTCCTTCTTTCGTTGACTCCGTTGCCTTGCGAGGTTGCCTCGACTCCGTTGCCTTGACGAGGTTGTTGGCGTATGGATGCTCTCGTAGCTTCGACCGGCATTGCGGTAGAAATGATACGATCGATGATGACCGTAACCACGGTGCGTTCCCCAAGGCTCTCCTGCCATGCCGATGCGGGTAACTGCGAGGAGATGATGAGTGAACCGTTCTCCCCTCGGTCATCCAAGAGATCCAGGACCTCCTTGGAATCCAGTGGTGAGATCGGCAAGATCCCCCGATCGTCGGCGATGAGCAGGTGGGTTCTCGCAAGGGAGGATGGATAGATCCCATCCGCCCGGGTGATCCTTATAGGCTTGAGGAACTTCGAAGACGGTTCTCATGTTCGAAGCCCAAGGACTCAGGTGTTGCGACTGATTCCAGAGTGACCATGCACATTGGAACCAATGCAGTCATACATCTCCGGTGTCTCCGTATCCGTACTGGAGTTATAAACTTGGGCGCGATGAGGCGAGATTGATGAACGACGATGTGTGGCCAGTACGGTTTTGGCTTTACTGCTCGGTATAAGGCGAAGCGTGTCGATGCCGTCGGTGGGCGTGATAGTTGTGCCGCTACCGTGGTCAAAGCTGAGGGCGTTTGTAGTGCTTGGCCATACCGGATGGGTTTTGGCTGGCTGCCCGACCGCGCCATGGTTCAACTGATCGCATCGACCGTCGGAGCGATTGGAGGATGAGCGGCAGGAGGTTCCTCCACTCCTTCAGTACTGATGGTGGGGAGAATCCGGTCAAGCCAGTGGGGAATCCACCAGTTCTTGGTTCCAAGTAGGGTCATGATCGACGGGACGAGCAGTAGTCGCACGACTGTTGCGTCGATCAAGACTGAAACCCCAAATCCAACCGAGAACATCTTGATCACGACATCGGGAGATCCAATGAAGGCGAAAAAGACGCTCACCATGATGAGTGCTGCGGCAGAAATGACGCGCCCAGTCGAGGATAGACCCTCGGCAACTGCTCGTTGATTGTCACCGGTCTTGAGCCAGAGTTCGCGCACGCGGGAGAGGAGAAAGACCTCGTAATCCATCGAGAGCCCAAAGACAACCGCGAAGACAACCAAGGGTACGTAGGCTTCGATAGGAACTGCGGCCGACATCCCGAGCAGACTACGCCCCCATCCCCACTGGAAAACGGCTACTAGCACCCCATACGAAGCGCCGATGCTGATGAGGTTCATAATCACTGCCTTGATGGCGAGGACGACACTTCGGAAAGCCGCTGCGATCAGGATTAACGCGGTGATCAGGATGACCGCGATCGTGCCGGCCAGATCAGAGCTGAGGGTTTGGTCAAACTGAATTTGAAGCGCGGTTCCACCGGTGACGAAACCGTGAACCCCTGAGCCGGCGGTGATATGGGGTACGGTGGTGTTGGTCAGGGTGTTGAACAAGTTTTGGGTCGCCTGGCTATTGGGCCCAGATTCGGGCACGACCGAGGTCACGAGGACGTCGTGGTTTGGGGTGAGCGTGGGAGGAGTGACGAAGGCGACGTCGGGAACCTGACTAACATGCGTTTCGAGACGTTCGACCAGGGTTCTGATTTGACCATGAAAACCATGTAAGTTGACGGCGATCACGAGCGGTCCGTTGGCGCCGGCGCCAAAGGCGGTGTTCACCTGATCGTAGGCTCTATGCGAGCTAAAGGACGCGGGATAGGAGTCGGCGCCAACATTACCAAAGCGCAGCGAGAAGAACGGAATCGCGAGTACTCCCAGGATGGCTATGCCCACTGCCAAGAAGATGATGGGTCGGCGTTGTAGCGCCCGCGTGTAGCGGTGCCAGAGGTCATTGCTGGCGCCGGACTCGGCCGTAATACGACCTACATGAAAGCGGTCAATGTGACGCCCCGCGAGTCCCAGTCCAGCGGGCACCAGGGTAAGGGCGCCAGCGGCTCCCGTCAGCACGCATAGGAATGCAGCGAAGCCGAGCAAACCGAAGAAGGTGAGGCCTGACGCATAGAGACCCAGAAGCGCAACTGAGACGCTCGCTGCGGCGATGATGACTGCCTGTCCACTCGTGGCGGCGGTTCTTCCAGCGGCTTCAACCGGGTCATAGCCATCGATGATGCGCTGGCGAAATCGGGTGGTTAATAAGACGGCGTAGTCGATACCGACCCCTAGTCCAATCATGAGGGCGAGGGTCGGCGCATCGGTCGCGAAGGTAATCATGCTTGCGACAATGCCAAGGATTGAGACACCAACTCCGACACTCAAGAGGGCGACGACTAACGGCAATCCTGCCCCGATCAAGCTGCCAAAAGTCAAAATTAGGATGACGATAGCGATGCCAAAACCGACCGACTCTGAGGAGGCATCGTGAAGTGGTGGATTGACGACGGAGGCAAAGCCGCCCCCGTAATCGACGGTTAATCCAGCATGGGTCACCGGCTTCATGGCTTGGTAGAGCAACGGCGCATAACCCTTCCCCAACGAAGGAGGGAAGACGGATGTCGTTACGGTGATCAGCGCGGTCCGCCCGTTACTTGAAAGATCCGGGGATCGGGGTGCTAGAGGGTTGCCCACCGCTACTATGTCGTTGAGGCGACGCAGATTCGTTTCGCTAGCAGCCAATGCGTGCGAATACCTGGTGAGATGATCTCCGGTGACCACCACTAATCCGGTATAGCCGGTGGCCGACGGCTGATTTTTTTTGAGCAACTTGATCCCGATCGACGACTGACTCCCAGGCAGATTGATGTTGTTCTGGTACTTGCTCGAGATGGAACGCTGTACCGCAAACACACTGATCAAGATGATGAGCCAGGCAGTCGCCACCCTGAATGGATGACGAGCACACTGGCGACTGACGCGATCCAATAGTGAACGTTTGGGGTGAAAAGTTGCCGAAATAGTATTGTTAATTGTGGTCATACGCCGTTGCACCGATCGCCTCCCAATGATGTTCTAGACCTCATGATCGTCTCAGGAGGCGGACGAAGAAGGTGACTCCGCACAACTCGTACACCTGCGTTTGACCGCGTTCTTGGTTGATTGTAATACCGTACAGAAGACGTAAACGACAAAGACGGGTAAATTATGCCTACCAAGTGTTATCTGGCACTGAAGGAGTTGGCCTGTTCACGGAGGGTGACAATGGTTGGCATGAAGGCAAAATGGCTCTCCACTCACGCGGAAATAGCAACGGAATATCGATATCAACTAAAGGCGGCTCGACCTGTCAGTCGTGCGCAGAAGCGATAGTGTGACCGGTCTGTTTGCGAAACTCACCTGAGCTGAGAGAATGTCGTGTTACGTAGAGCAACTATCCTCTCTGAACTATGTGGCTGTCCTTTTAAGTCTGACACTAGAGTCCCTTTGAGTAGGGGGTTTGCATCATGAATACGAATAGAGTTTTGCAGGCTCACCAGATTTACACCCGAATCCGACAGCCAGCTCTTCCTCGAAGGCCGACATGAACCAATAACGCCTGTACTGCAACAGAGTAGAGTCGTCCTGGGCATGGATTGCATCGGATGCTCCAGAGCATCCCCAGCTCCCGCCACAGCATGTGACCTAACAAAGTCAACTCGGTGAGTCAAATGGCCCCAGTCATTGCGGTCGATTCCAACACTATCGCCAATGAATCCTGGAATCTGGCCTCTTAGCCGTGGCAAATGTTGCTCACCTGTCCCAAACGAGGCGAGATCCGGTTAGTGGTTCCGAAGGTCGTACTCATCGCGACAGTCGCTCGCCTCCATAGTCGTTTGGCCAAGGCGATGGATGCCTATAACAAGGCAGGGCAACGATCACCGACCTCGTGGGTCTCTCCCTGCCAAGTCCTAAACGTCAAGTTCCAGAGTTGGTAGGGGATACGAAACTAATCATCGTAAGACATTGGCAGCCAACACGGTGGTGATCGGCGAGATATCTCTAACAGATCTTGAGGATCTTGTCCGCTGTGCAGCATCGCGAAAGAAGCCGTTTAATAACGACGGCAATGGGTTTCGAGACGTGCTTATCTGGTTGCCTCTCCTCGCTGAGATCGATCGCACGGGCACCACCGAGGGGACCTTTATAACTTCAACCAGCGACTGCTGGCATGGAGACGTTCATCATCAAGATCTATCTGACGACATCACGAACCGAACTCCAACCGTTGAGGTCATCCCTTGCAAGTCTCTTAGCGCCGGTGTTTACGCGAGAGTTTGTCAACAAGCTGCTGCGTCAACTGCAGCAAGCTCTAGAGACCAAATGTTCCAATAATGGTGCCGACATCGAGAGCGGAATTCAAAAGACTATCGAAAGCATGCTCAAGGACTATTCTGTGAAATGACTCACGAGTGGAGGAATATCTCCTTTTGTTAAGGGTGGGCCGACCACAGCGGAAGTAATAGGTCAAAGTGATTTGGAGAAGAACCAAAAGGACGCCAACTGGAACGCATGACCATACCCACTAAGGTAAGAATTGGTGAAAATCCAGACAACAGTAACAAGCCACGACGGGACTAACGCTTTCACGCGTGAGCTCCGTGGATGGGCCATCCATCCAGATATAGGACTTACCTATCCCCACGGGGTGCAAGTTACGCGTTGGAACTTGCGAATACGCAGCATCAAGATGCGATAGCCGCATAAAAATCTTGAGCCGACAAGCTGTGTTCCATCAGGCTTCACCGGAGACTGCCCGGTTGGCACCATGGTAATAAGCTCTCTTTCAGCGACGATAGAGTTGACTGCACAGGTTAAAATGATCATTTTGGGAATACAGCCATCACGGTAATCGCTTTTAGCCATTTGTCGCTAGGAAATCGGATCAACCAAAATGATGATGAACCTGCCGGCGATCAGCAGGGTGTAAACAAGGAAAAGCAATTCAATTACGTGATCCCTGGTGAACATTGTTCCCACCACCTTCCCAATGCCTGAGGGGGCGTTCCATCATGTTACCTAGCCCCCTAAGTAGATAAAGACCAGACGAACCGGAAGCAGGCACAAACTCTTGTTGGTACTCGAAAGAGTAGTCTATGGAATCATAGCATTGCGATATTTCGCCAGTGCACCCCAGATCGTAGGGAAGATTTGGTTCAATACCGGCTCTCCTGACATTCATGTGGATGGATTTGGTTCGGATCTGAGCCGTAGTCCCAGTTCAACGGGGGTAATTGGGGCCGAAATAGCCGCATAAGGAACGCGCACGGTTTCTGAGCTCTAAATTTGGTGTTAACAACGCATCAA
>NZ_DAHXOI010000037.1 GCF_027364955.1 Ferrimicrobium sp. | reverse complement strand
AGGGGGGCAACAAGCGCTGACCATGTCCTCAAGAGAAGTGGTAGCTCCCTTCGCCCTTGCATGTGCTGAAAGCCCGGATATCCGGTCACAGCCCGTTGTCGGATTCCATGTGACCTCTGTCCACTCGATTTGGCTAGCTGACATTAGTCCTCCACCTCCTTGACCAGGCTAACGGATTTTTAGCTAAAGCTCGCACAGGACGCTGCCCCCTGGTCGTACAGCGTAGAAGTAGACGCTCCTGGCATCGCAAAGATGGTGGAGGGTCCCGCAGTGATCGGACTCAGGCCGCTCGGTGTTACCACACGCCCGTTATGAATTATGGCTTCGGGGGAGGGAACACAGAAGGCAGTCATGGCAGTCCCGTGCACCGTGAGCGTGCCTACGGGCGCAGCCCTCACCTCGAGAGTTGAGGGGGTAATGATGGTGTACCCCTTGTTCGGCATGGACTTTATCAACGTCGGCATTGGATTCGGCGGGATGGTGCCCAACTGAGATGCCCTCACGGAGACACTGGTTGTGCTGCTTGTTGCTACTCCCTGAATTGTCGTACTCGTTGGGATGCTTGCGGGCTTTGTGTTGAATACGAAGGACCACATGGTGGGTACATCTGTCTTCTCCCCCAAGATAGTACCTCTGGTATTGGTCTGTTGGCCAGCATTTCCGAGGTAGAAGCGGCCGGATGAGCTAGATGGCAGAGCAGGGCCAGAACCACCTGGTGCTAGGACGTTGATCCAGTCTTTCAAATTCACCAACCCTGCCGCGTAAGCAGGGTCACTCTTGGCCAGCGCTAACTCCGGCGCGGGCAAGTACCCAAGGTGGTAGGGCAACACGAACGCTGTTCTGGCCGCGTTGAAGCCGACTGGCGCATTCGCAGGCGGGGTCCCAACGCTCGTCGGAGAGCTTGGCACCTGCTTCCCTGAGGCCGGTGCCTTCGGTGTAGTTTTGCTGGTATGAACAGTTGTGCCGCAGGCGGCCAAAGTGGCTCCTGCAAGACTCGCTGCTCCCATCATCTGTAATAGTTTGCGGTTCATGATTCCTCCTTTGATCAGGTCTAACTCGAATGTATGCACGTTATTTAGGTACGGCGATCGGTGCACGACCAGGACAGTACGCGATACCGTTCGTCTCCGGACAGCTAACGCCCGTGTAGGCGGCTATCGTCCACGGTGGCCCGTTAAAGGTCGGTCCGTTGACCGTCTCGGTCACGGTCTGGGGCACGCTTGAGGTGACCACGCCATTGACGCTTGTCGTCTGGGTGTAGTGCACAGTCACTGACCACTTCGGGATGAGCACCATCCTTGCCATATTCTGGGCGATCTGCCACGACTGCGTGTTGTTGTTTGGCACATAGGACGGATTGAAGGTACAGATGTGCTGGGATTCAAAGAAGAACGTGTAGTTCCACATGCTCCCTGAGTAGTTAGGGAATTGCGGACTCGACGGATTGACGAGCGGGGTCTCACCTCCGTAGCAGAAGTTCCCGTACCACTCCTGGTGCCAGTAGGTGCCAAGCGTGGTGTCCTGGATCGCGGGCTGAACACCGATTAGCGTTGAGTTGGTCACGGTGAGCCCCTGGGCTGAGACTGTGGTGACAGTGGGCACCCAGACTGGCACGAGAGTTGTGACCTGGCTATACGTCGTATGTGGCTGCCAGTAGCCACTAGCAACCCATCTCTGACCAGTAGCCCAGTGGCTCGTGTTGACGTAATACGAGTACGGCTGCCAATATCCGCTTGTTACCTCGTGGCTGGTGTTTATCCAGCGCTGACCCGTGGCGTCATACCCACTCGTCACCCATCTCTGACCCGTCGCCCAGTATCCGCTTGAGATCCACTTGCGCCCGTTTGTGTAATAACCCGGTGACCAGCCAGCGTTGTACCAACAACTATAAAATCTAGCCTTCCAGTGGTAGCTCGTATAATCCCACCTGCAACCCCAGCTAGGTGAATACGCCTCTTGCACCACGCCATTAAAACCCACCCTCTTGCCCTCCTGTGCATAGATCACATGCCCAGGGTGCCAATACTGCCATGGTACCCAGTGGCTGGTATTGACCCAGTGCCGATAGGATGCCCAATGGCTGGTGTTGACCCAGTATTGATAGCTCTGGTAGTACCCACTTGTTACCCAGTGTGATGTGCTAATCCAATGGTGACCAGTCGCCTCGTATCCACTCGTCACCCAATATTGGTAGGAGACGTTATGGCTGGTATTGACCCATGTCTGGGTCGTTTGCGCAACTGTTCGCGTCACGGACTTTCGAACCAGGCTGTAAGTCGTGCTCGACTGCGATTGTGAGGTTGCTGTCGTCGGAGTTGTCGCTGGTGTCACGACAAACTCGTCAGGCTGATTCAGGAGAAACCACGAGCCCGGCCACGACGAGAAGTACTGGATACCGGGAGCGTTGACCGTAATCGAGGGAGATGCGAACGCGGACGGGGATGCGGCGATGAACGAACCAACCGCCATTACAGAGACACCTAGCCCTGCGAGGATCGTCCGCAGCCACCCCCTGGCTCGCCCTCTACTTGGTTGCTCTGACATGGAACCTCCCGTCGATAGTCTACTACATTATATATATGCAGCAATAATGATCTAGCGACAGGAAAATACACGAATTACTAGCGGAATGTTGTGCGAAACCTCTTCATCAGGAGAACCCGTTGCACGAAGTTATCCCTTGGTCCCAGATTCCGCCTGAGTTAGTTGGGCCAAACACAGTAGAAGGACCAGCCGTGATCGGTGGCAGACCGGGAAGCGTGACCACACGCCCACTTTCTACAAATGCCAAGGGCGATGGAACACAGAAGGTGCCCAATCCACTTAGGCTGCCCCTAATCGGAGCCGCAACTATCTCAAGTCTGCTTGGCCCTACGTATTCTGCGATGACGTCGCTTAGGACGTCATATCCAGGTATAACATGATAACTCCGTGCGTACACCACCACACGGGTGGTTAGTACGTGATCCCGAACAGACGCGCCAAACGGATCAGCAAGGACATCTTCAACCCCAAGCTTCACCATCAAGGCGCCACCCTGTGCTGACCTCTCGCTCACACCGGAATCGTACAACCAGTACCACCTTGTTGGTCCGCCTTGCATCACTCCAGGGAGTGAGTAATGGTACCAATCCCCCAAATTCGCCAGCCCTGCCGCGTAAGCAGGGTCACTCTTGGCCAGGGCCAATTCTGGTGCTGGCAGATACCCGAGTTTGTGGGGCAACACGAACGCTGTTCTGGCCGTGTTGAACCCAACAGGCGCATCCGCTGGAGGTTGTGGAGCTGGCTTGCTGGCCGCGCCAACATCTTGTAGAAGTCGCTGTTTAAGAGCAGGATCGTGGTTGAAAACGTAGAATCCCCCGACTCCACCTGCTAGAACGAGAATCCCAACGCCCGCCTGTATTCCCTGTCCGATCTTTCCCATGCTCACCTCCCATCTGTAGCTACCTTATATGTATAGGCCAGTTTGTGCTTTGTAGACTATCGACCTTGGCAAGTTTTCGCTGAAGTTTGCGAGGCGTAGCCGATTCGGATGGTGTTTTGTGGCGAGTTGGCAAAGATTTCTGCCAGGGGGAGTCGTTGGACGACACCTGGATGGACAGGTCGTTGAATGTGTAGAAGAATAGTCGATGTTTGGGGAATGTGGTTGGCGGTTGCGTTAGTCGTCGGTATATATTGTATGGAACGGAGTACAAAGTTGATCGGCTATCGTTTAGGATGATGGGGCTGTCTACGGGCGGGCGACAGGAAAGCCTTGCGGGTGGCGATTCAACCGGGGTACTGGAGGGGCATGATCTTGCTGAAGCTTTGGATGTGCTGTCGTGTCGATCCCCAAAGGCAATCCCAGTTATTGGCTATTCGCCAGCATGTGGGTTTGGCTCTAGTGTTGAAGTGTTGTTATCCCCGTTTCGGGATCCGAGATTGTAAGCATGTATGGAGGTACGATGGCTGCTCCTTCCAAGGATCGTCCAACTATTGAACAGGTCAAAGCTGCTGAGGAGCAGATTGTTCAGCAGTCAAAGCGAATCGATTTCTTTCTTACGGAATACTCCGTCGAGTTGCTTGCTCAGAAGATCCATGATGAGGAGTATGTAGTTCCTGTCTACCAGCGAGAGTATACATGGGAACACAGGCGCAAGTCCCGCTTCATTGAATCACTGCTTATGGGCCTCCCGATTCCCTTCATATTCTTCTGGGAGATGCCGGACGGCCGACTTGAAATCGTTGATGGGTCTCAGCGACTCCGTACGATTGAGGAGTTTATCCATGGTGACTTAGAGCTCGGCGAGCTTGACCCCCTGACCCATCTGTCAGGGTTCCGTTTCAGTGACCTCCCAGCATCAAGGCAGCGCAAGATAAAGAATCGTTCCGTTCGGGGCATTGTTCTGAACGAGCACGCAGATGAGGCGGCTCGATTCGACATGTTCGAGCGAATTAATACTGGCAGCAAGATCGCCAACCATGCCGAGATCCGCCGAGGAGCCCTTGCCGGTCCATTCCTTGACGTGGTATCGGAACTCGCCAATAGTCCTCTTCTGATCCAGCTCGCACCTATGCAACTGAAGGCGAAAAAGGAACGCGGTTATGAAGAACTTGTTACCAGACTCTTTGCATACGGCGACGGATTGGAAACCTACAGAGATCGACCTTCCG
Organism: Ferrimicrobium sp.; assembly: GCF_027364955.1. NCBI lineage: Bacteria > Bacillati > Actinomycetota > Acidimicrobiia > Acidimicrobiales > Acidimicrobiaceae > Ferrimicrobium > Ferrimicrobium sp. Next base: position 8,998 of record NZ_DAHXOI010000037.1, on the reverse strand, counting down.
ATTTCCTGTTCTCGTATTCGAAGAAGATGAATGAGGCTTTCGCTGCAGATCCGACCCTGGCGGACAAATATCGTCAGCGTTTTTTCGCCGTCCTCGAGTTTATATCGCAGAACTTTCCTTTCGGATTCCGGAAAACGGAGAAAAGTACGGCTACACCACGGAGTCGCTTCGAAGCAATAGCGATTGGTGTTGACGGTGCATTGGCAGAGCAGCCCAAACTCGCTGACTGTTCGGCCAGCGAGGTTGGGGTGACTTCTTGGATTAATGAGCCAGAGTTTTTGGACATTACTAGTTCTGACGGTGCGAACGCAGTGGCTCGGCTGCACGGGCGCATAGATTATGTCAAGAATAAGCTGGTTGAGCGTGTTGGCGATTGACCTTCCTAAATTTTTTGCAGAAAGGAATCAAGAGATCGAGGATTATCTCAAGTTTCTAACGAACGTCGAGGAGGCAGCTAGGCTCGGTCCCCCGAAGTTTCAAGGAACTGGCGCGGCAATCACGCCTGTGCAAAAGAAGATTCTGAGCTCGGGCCTTTATGTGCAGCTCTACAATTTGATAGAAGCAACGGTATTGCAGTGCCTTGCAAGTATCGCCTCTGAGCTCGAAGAGGCAGAGTGTATTCCAAGCCAATTTAGCGCCAAGCTTAGGGCTGAATGGGTACGTTCCATGGCACGTACTCATGAAGGCAGCCTAAGCTCTGACCACCGTCTTCAAGCGGCACTCGAATTGTGTGAGCAGCTGCTACAGAAGTTGCCGGTCACGAGGTTCGAGATCAATGTTGGCGGAGGTGGAAATTGGGATGACCATTCAATCGAAGATATTTGTAAGCGTGTCGGGTGTGATCTGGCCCTTTCGCCTGACGTCCGCATGGCAGTCAAGCGCCACATGCGTGACGACATGGGCGCGTTGAAGCTCGTCAAAGACCGCCGCAATCAGCTTGCTCATGGCAAGGTGTCCTTCGTCGAGTGCAGCGACGATGTGACGGTGGGGGAACTTAAGGAACTAGCGGAGTCGGTTAGCGATTACCTTGGAGAGCTGGTCGAATCCTTTGTCCGGTTTATTGAAGTCGAGATCGCAGAGAATGCCACTCGGTCCGAACAGGAAGGAGTGACTGCGTTATGACGGCCTGCGAACGCACTCCTGTCATCCGTGCTCTAGACCTTTTCTGTGGTGTTGGTGGGCTTACGCACGGGCTTGCCCTATCTGGTATTGAGGTTACCGCGGGGATTGACATTGACCCTGCGTGTAGATATCCCTATGAAGCAAACAACAAGGCGAAGTTCATTGAAGAGGATGTTAACGAACTCTCTGCATCAGGCGTCGCGGCGATGATCGGTGGTGCTGACTTCAGTATGATCGCTGGATGCGCCCCTTGCCAACCATTCTCGACCTATAGTCGCACAGGGAGAAGTAATAAGCGAGGTGGCGATTGGCAGCTTGTCAAGAAGTTTGGGAGGCTGGTACGGGAGGCGCAGCCAGACCTTGTCACGATGGAGAATGTACCGCAGCTGCTTGAACACCCGGTGTTTGACGAATTCTTGGGGTGCCTAGACGGATACTCAGTGGAGTGGTCTGTTGTCCAGGCCGTCCGGATTGGCATCCCTCAGACACGCAAACGGCTGGTTCTCATCGCCTCTAGACTCGGTGCTGCAGGTCTAACTCTTCCCCAGGACGCGCAAGAACTAAAAACCGTACGCGAGGCAATCGGTGGTCTGCGACCCATCAAGGCCGGTGAGTCAGATCCAAGAGATCGGCTGCACACGTCATCCCGCTTGAGCAAGACGAATCTCGATCGGATACGGCACTCGCAGCCGGGTGGTACGTGGCGTGACTGGCCTGATGAATTGCAGGTGACATGCCATAAAAGGAGCACGGGTAGCACATATCCCAGCGTGTACGGTCGAATGTCGTGGGACGATGCCAGTCCTACCATTACTACTCAGTGCTTTGGCTATGGGAATGGGCGGTTCGGCCACCCCGAGCAAGATCGGGCTATCTCGTTGCGTGAAGCTGCGATCTTGCAGACCTTTCCGCTGGACTACGCATTTGTTCGTCCGGACGAGCCAGTGCGGTTCAGTGTGCTGGGACGCATGATCGGCAACGCAGTGCCGGTGCGCCTAGGAGAGATCGTCGGACAGACGGTGCTCGCGCACGCATCTCAGTATTTGCGTTCCACAGACCTCGGCGGGACTACCGACTGAGAGCTTGGGGTGACCGCAGCGATCCACGTGGTCCGATGGGATGGACCATAGCATTGGGACTTATCGGGTTCAGTTGGCTGGTCCGAACTGCGGAATGCCCCGGAGTGCCGGGTCGAATGTTTGCTCGTTACCTCGGATCCAATCCATCTGGTAAGCAAGAAAATGGAATGGTTTTGTATGGTCGGGTGGATCAGTCCGACGAAGTCGCGCGAGTGATGACTAACCTGGCTTTTCTTCATTTTCGTCGGAGGCTTCTGAATTCACAGTTGTGCCCCCTTGATGTAGCGACCCAGTACATCGCGTGAATTAGTGTAAGCAGGTGTGCAATTGGAAGCCGTGGTTGCAGCACCTATAAGGCGTTGTGCACGCCGCCTGCCAGGTTGAACCACTAGTTAACTACACCCAATCATCAACGGCACCGAAAGGATCTCAGCAGTTAGCCACGGCTAGGCACCGTGAATGATGGCGATAACATTTGCCGCGACGGTACTCACATTCACGATGGCAGGCCAGAGCGTTTGGATGCGCCTAAACGCGGCTTTGATGATAGCCCGGTTAGGAGTAGGCGCCCTCAACTGATCCTGGGCAGATTGCAAGTCTGTCTCTATATTGCGACGGTCATCGTTGCTCAGCGAGGGTTCCTTCGCAACTTCTTCGAGTAGGACAGGGATAACTGCCTCGACGCGTCTAGTTAAGTCTAGGTCGCTGAGCCGAGGTGCGTCGATGCGATCAAGCTGCTCCACCTGAGCAATACCTGCTGAAGTGATGGATACACTCCCATCAAGGCCGGCAATCGTTTCGAACTTGCATAGCTTTTCTTGGACCAAGTGTTGGCCAACACTGAAAACATCACCACCCGCGATGCCTGCACTGGTGCCGATTGCTCGATGCGTGGTCCACTGGTCCATGCGTCCATCAACGAGTTCATAGAGAGCCCGTAGGTAGTCATCGCGCTCTTGTTTGCGTTTCTCAACATCTACCATCGTGCCTCCTGTGAGGACGTTCGCACTCGGTTCACCTTAAAGGCGAGCCAATAAGCTGTATTCTAGCCTCGGGTTCCTATGTCGCTTCGACTCGAGAGGAGCCTTCGACGTAAAGGATCTTCTACTTGGATGACCGAGTGATAATCATCCTCTGGGTTGTCATATCAAGGGCAAGAACTCGTCGGGGCAGAAGTATCCATGGGAGCTGTGCGCTCGGGTTTGGTTGTAGTCGTCGAGGTTTGCTACCTGCGATGAGTGTAGGCATCGTCGCCGCCCGTCATCGCACCACCAGGACGGAGACCAGCTGCTTCTCTGCGGTTGGGAATCGCGCTCGTACACTGGCTGTCTTGTCTACATTACAGCCATAGTGACGCCTTGGTTCCGACAAAGTTATTGCGTTCCGGAGAAGGTATGTCCGCACTACCGACCCAGTGAGGCAACGATCCTGCGTTAGGCGTTCCTTTCGGGACTGGGAGAGGCAGTGTGAAGGGAAGATCGGAAACTCTTACCGATAGAGGGTCCGAGAGGACTGGTAATCTACCGTCTTGGGTACTGTCCCCGGTCTACACCCTGGTTGCGAGGGGAATGAAGACGCGACGGGACAAACGTCTGTACACTCTCGGCGCTGCATCTCGGATATTCTGACGATATGAGAATCTTCGTCGCAGGCGGGAGCGGTGTCATAGGGCGACACCTCGTACCGTTACTGGTTGCAGAGAACCACGTTGTGGCCGCGATGACCCGCAGCGAAGGGAGAGTCGATGAGCTGCACGCTATGGGCGCAGTACCAGTGCTTTGTGACGTCTATGACCGTGATGCATTAGTGCAGGCCGTACTCGACTTTGCGCCAGATCTCATCATCGATCAACTCACCGACCTCCCTGACCATCTCGGGGATGTGCGCGCTCAGTCTGCCAGGAACAATCGAATTCGACGCACCGGAACGGCAAATCTTGTGGAAGCCGCACAAGCTTGCAGCGCAAGGATTATGGCCCAAAGTATTGGATGGGCGTTACCCGAGGATGGAGCCGCAGCAGTGGAGTTCCTTGAACAGACTGTCCTCAGCACGGGAGGAACGATTCTGCGATACGGACAGTTCTATGGACCTGGAACTTACTTCGAAGCAGAACCACCCCCTCCACCGAGAGTACAGATCGACGAAGCCGCTCGCCGCACCCTCGACGCACTCTTTGCCCCCTCTGGCATAGTCACCGTCATCGATATGCACACAACTTGAAGGATGTCGGCACAGTCGTCTTGTGATGAAGACATCTGTCGGTTGCTAGAGATACCTAGCCAGTAGCAAGTGCAGTGTGGAGCATGCCCCATCCCTACATCCTCGGGTAAGACCAACCGTCACCGACTCAACCGCGGCGGCAACCATCAGGCGAATTCCGCACCCCCACATCGTAGTACATTCGGGCATCCGAATGGATGAACGAACCGGAGGCCTACGTGACCCGTCGTTTGGCGGAGGGCCTCTCAAAACGAGAAGTAATGAGGTGCTCAGAAGCGCTATGTTGTGCGTGAGGTGTATCACGTTTTGGTCAATCAGAGGGTGGCTGCCTAGCGTTCACTCTGAAGGCCCAGCTGGTACTCAAACGACTTACTCTCTCGACTTGACAAACATGAGAGCGTCAAGACCCGCCTCATCGAGTTCTCTCGCTTTGCGGCGTCGAACCGGAGAGAGCGGGGTCTCAAGAAGCCAGAGACCTTTGACTTCCTGGGCTTTACCCACATCTGTGCCAAAGACCAGAGACGGGCGCTTCTGGCTCCGGCGCGTCACCATCGCAAAGCTACTGCTGGCGAAGTTGAAGCAGGTAAAGACCGAGCTTTGACGACGCAGACATCGGTCCATCCCCGAGCAGGGGCAATGGCTGGCAAGCGTATTGAGGGGACACCTCAACTATTACGCAGTGCCAGGCAACATCGACGCGGTATCGGCCTTTCATGACCAGGTGAAACGACTCTGGCGAGAGACGCTTCGGCGTCGAAGCCAGATACCCTTGGAGCGTTTCAGCCGGATCTCCGATCGATGGTTGCCCCCTGCCCGCATTGTGCATCCCCATCCGAGCGTGCGCTTTGCCGCCAGGACCCAAGGCGCAGAGCCCATTGCGGTAGTCGCCCACGATGGGATCTGTCCGGGGGGCCGCCTGTAAGGGCGGTCCCTACCGGGATTGCCCTACCCAGTGGGACCAAGCCCCTGAGCTGGGAGTTATGGGGTAGGAATCGAAAGAAGGGTTAGCGACCCCCGTGGCTTCCCGTGGGTTCGTTGTGACCTCAGACAACGCGTGAGCTCTCGCCTGAGCTCGCCTGAGTTCCTGTACCTAGAAATTGGTGCTGATGCGATGCACCCGGAAATCCGTAATGAGGTCGAGCGGAATAGCCCGGAGACTCGTCTCCGTACACTTTAGGATTTGTAGCGGTAGGACGATTTCTGGCAGGGTGATTACGACGCAGAGCTCCGACCCTTCGACGGCGCGCACCCTATCCGTCGCGGCTTGCCGCGTGCTGAACCCAGATGAGGGCTCCGGCCGGACGCTCTGGTAGAGTTGAACCATGTTTTACCCACAACGAGCTTCGGCTACGACGGCGACGAAGGTCTTGGCGATCGGCTGCTCGCAGCGGTCCTCCGTGGCGAGAAGACCGCGACATCCTCACTGGTCGTCGAGTACCTTTCCGGCGAACCGCTGCCACGGGTCGGCCAGCGCTCGGAGCTGGTTGACCATGCCGGCCGCAGGCACGGCATGATCGAGACGACACGAGTCCGGATTATCCCACTCGACGAAGTCGGTGACGACGTTGCGAGAGACGAGAGCAAGAGTCTGACCAATGCGGCCGAGTGGCGTCGGGCTCATGAAGCGTTCTGGCGCGAGACCATCGAAATGATCCGCGCTGACGCTGGTGACCCAACCTGGGAGCTACGAGACAGTGAGCCGGTCGTGGTCGAGTGGTTCCGCCTCCTCAATGACCAAGGGCCCTCGACAGACTGACTATACCCAACACCGCATACCCCTTTGACCTGCTTCATTTCGGCTCGTCGAACCCCAAAACCTAGCGCGGCACCAGTTCGAAGCACCTACCTACCACTAGCGACCACTCAGTTGGCTTTGTCGCAGATTCGCAATCATTCACGTCCCAAGAACGACTAGCGCAGAGGGCCTCTGAACAGTCCTGGTCGACATGCCGATCTACAAGCGATAGTTCCTGACGTCTCAACCTCTGAATCGTCAGCTAGGTCAACGCTCTCGACCTGGCAACCCTCTGCCGTTCGAGTGCTGCGTTGGCGAGAATGAGCCGAACTATCTCGGTGAGCTTTACCCACTACCCAAACTATCCAGACCGACGGTTGTGAGGGCCAATGGGAGGAGGGTGTAAAGTCGGGTCATAGAGAGCTATCGTTGGAATCAGGTAAAGAAGTCGAGGTGATGTCTTGTGCGGCTGAAGTATTTGGAAGTCAACAATGTTCTTTCGTATGGCATTGGAGAGCACATCGATTTCGATCAACGGTTGACGGTGCTCGTCGGCCCCAACGGCGGCGGCAAGAGCAATGTACTCCGTATTCTGATGCTTGTTCGCGACGTCATTCGGCGCGAAGCCTCGCCTTCTGGCACCCCTGAATCCCAGTCACTCAGCACTAGGATCGAAGCGATCTGCCCTCCTCATCTGGGAATGGCCTCGTTATCAGAAATTCGGCTTGGTGTCACGCTCACCACAGATGACTTCCCAGCGCAACAATCTTGGGACTCTTACCTTATTTATCTCTTCCTCCGAGGAATCCAGGCTTCAGGCCACGCAGAGTTACCCCGTAGCAACGAATTCCGTGCGGGTGAGAGGAGCGATTCAGGGGCTCTGGACGAGATGTACTCCGCCCTCAAAGAAGGTGTCCTAGTTCTCAGGCATTCACGTACTCTCGATGCCAGGTGGAAGCTTGCCTATGAGTTCGAGCACGATGGTAAGACATTTTGGTGGGCGGTCTCCGACCTATCGAGCAGACGCTATGGTGGCCATTTGTTCATAGCAGGCTCAACAAGCTCAGAGGTGCCCGAGGAGTACAAGGACAGAATCGATGTCGCACCGGGAGAGGATCATTTTGAGAATGTTGGCTATGGATCAATGTTTCCGAGCGGTGAACGCCCGATAGATTTGCGGATCAAGTCTCAGCTCGCCAGCTTTGATAGCGGAACGATCTGGGACGAGCTTAGGCGTGCAGATCTGGTAGGTGGTTTTGTCCGGGGCGCTAGCTTTATCTGGGGTTTTGAGCGCGTTCTGGCGAAAGTGCTCGCGGATAGGATCGTTAGCGATCTTGATGACGTCGAGTTAGGGTCACCAATCACGACCACTATGGACATCCTTGCACAACCCAGTGCTCCGGCTCCGAACATAGGTAGCCCAAGCATCCCTCGCTACCTGTCGTCACTATTCAGATGGAGTGTGGGCGATCACGCTGCCAGGCAACGCTATTCCGAGGCATGTAAAATCTTTTCCGATCTTCGAGGTGATGGCTCCCACCCCGAGCTCAAGGTAAGTGCCAACCGGAACGCTCATGTCAACGATGTCGATTACGTTGTCAATGATCTCACACCCGAGAATGGCCATCCTCTCAAGGAGCATCACGTGGTGCAAGATTACGCGGTGACTATTGAGCCCATGATACGACGCGCCGACGGAACGGAACTGCCTCTGTCTGCGATCGGTTCGGGCGGTGTTGAATTGCTACGCTTGGCTACCCTGCTTGTGGAAGATCCGACATCAGTTGTATTGCTCGACGAGCCCGCAGCGCATCTTCACCCTCGCGCGCAGGAGAGGCTGCTACAGTTCCTACGCAAAGGGACCGCTCAATGCATTGTCGTTAGTCACTCTCCCGGCCTGCTACCCACATGGAAAAAGGGGATGGGAGCCACCATAAGGATATCCCTCGACGAGAACGGGTGTAGTAGGCGTCGAGTTGTCAGTGAAAAGACGCTTATGGAAGATGAGAAGGGTAAGGCTGACGAGCTTCAAAGACTAGTTTTAGCGCAGCCTGAGGTCAAAGCCATTCCTTTTGCCGACTGGGTGATCCTTGTCTCCGGGCAGACCGAATTGATCGTCTACCCTGTGTGGTTCGCGGCAGTCACCGAGGACAAGGAGTTCAGCGGGGACCCACATTTTGTAAATTTCCAGGGAGACAACCAGTTCGCACGCTATCTGCGCGTGGTGAATGCCTTTGGGGTTCGTTGGGCCGCTGTGGTCGATGGAAAGTCATTTACACCGGTTACTCCCACTAACTCGGACCCTAACGGCACGGCGAACAGGAGGAGGGTTCCGATGATTGCAAAGCAGATCCTCGAGGTGGTTGGTGAGGGGACGGAGGCACAGCTATTACTTAATGCCATAAGGATTATCGAAGTTCCGGTGGATGACGCACCTGCCGAATGGTTCAAGCGATGGCGATGCGAGCTTGAGAGGTGTGGCGTGTTCACTCTCGCGAACTGCTGGCATAATAGAAAGAAAAGCGACGGGAAGTGTGAGCAATGTGGGGAATCAGTCAAACGTAAGACTGATCAGTGCGAAGCTGTGGCAATGCATGATGATGTGGCGCATATCGAGTCGTTTGAGGATGCTGTTCGGGCTTATACGGACCTCTCTATGGGGGCTGGCGAGCACAAGTCGCAGGAAGCGTTTCAACTCCTCGAAGACTGTCGCGAGCCACCGGCTGAGTTTCGCGAAATGCTAGAGAAGATAAGCCGGTTCGGTAGTGTTAGCGGACATCCAAAACTGCATGCTGGCGGCCAAAGAATTGCACGCTGGCGGACATCAAAACTGCATGGCATT
>NZ_DAHXOI010000036.1 GCF_027364955.1 Ferrimicrobium sp. | reverse complement strand
GGTAGAGGGCGGTCTTGTCCTTATCGTCCTTGACCGAGGTCAAGAGCGCAGCTAAATACTGGGTTGGGTAATTGGCCTTCAGGTAGGCGGTTTGGTAGGCGATGAGTCCATAGCCATAGGAGTGGGACTTGTTGAAGGCATAGTCGGCGAAGGGTTCGATGATGTTAAACAGCTCAGTGCCGATCTGCTCGCCGTAGCCGGTGTCGATACACCCTTTGACGAACTTCTCTCGCTCGGCGGCGATCAATGCCCGAATCTTTTTCCCACAGGCTTTGCGGAGATTGTCCGCTTCGGCCAGGGTATAACCAGCGAACTTTTGCGCGACTCGCATCACCGACTCCTGATAGATCATCAGACCGTAGGTATCAGAGAGGAGCTCTTCAAGGTCGGGATGGAGGTAAGTGATCTGCTTACGCCCGTTCTTGCGGTCGGCGTAATCGTTATGCATATTCGCCGCCATTGGACCTGGTCGATACAGAGCAGTGAGGGCGGCGATGTCGTCAAAACGGGTTGGCGCGAGCGATCGAACGAGGGCCCGCATTGGGGTACCCTCCAACTGGAAGACGCCGATGGTATCGGCCTCTCTGAGCATTGCATACGTTGGTTCATCATCGAGGGGGATCCCTTCGAGGGTGAGCGCAATACCCCGAGACTCCTTGATTAACTCGATGGCACGGTCGAGCACCGAGAGGGTGCGAAGTCCGAGGAAGTCCATCTTCAGTAGTCCCAGTTCTTCAACTCCGTGCATCTCATACTGGGTAACCATCGGAGCGAGTGACGGGTCTTGACCCGGATCTGGCTTGCGTTGGATTGGGAGATACGTTGTGAGCGGCTCATTGGTAATGACAACGGCGGCTGCGTGAATACCGTCTTGGCGTCGTAGGCCCTCCAGCCCCTTGGCGACGTCAACGACGGTCTTGACCTCAGGATCGGTCTCGACCATCTCTCGCAACTCTGCGGCCGCCTGGTAGCCATCCTCAAAACCGGGCTTGAGTTCGAGGCAGGCCGCCAGAGGGGTGTCGCGCCCCATGACGAGAGGAGGCATGACTTTGGCGATGCGGTCGCCAACGGCATAGGGGAGACCCAATACACGGGCGGCGTCTCGGACGGCGGCTCGCGCCTTGATGGTGGAGAAGGTGACGATTTGGGCGACATGGTCGGCACCGTAGCGACGACCGGCATAGCGGATCATCTCGGATCGATAGCGCTCATCGAAGTCCATGTCGATGTCGGGCATCTGGGTTCGGCCAGGATTGAGGAAGCGTTCAAAGAGCAGATCGTACCGGATCGGATCGAGGTCGACGATTCGCAGGCAGTAGGCGACGACCGATCCGGCCGCTGATCCTCGACCTGGCCCCACGCGAATGTGTGACTCGACGGCATGACGGATGAGATCCCAGACCACCAGAAAGTAACCCGAGAAGCCCATCTCGGCGATGACGGTGAGTTCGTAGTCGATACGGGAGCGCGTGCGCTCGTCAAGCGTGGCTCCGTAACGTTCGTGAGCACCGGCCTCGGTGAGGTGACGCAGATAGATGGTGGCGGATTGATGATAGTCGCTGGCTTGGAACTCATCGGGGATAGGAATCTCAGGTAGTTGCGGAGCACCGAACTCGATCGTGACGTTGCAGCGTTCGCCGATAGCGAGCGTGTTATCGCAGGCTTCGGGGAGATCGCGGAAGAGCTCGCGCATCTCCGCAGCTGTCTTAACGTAGTGCTCTGACCCATCGAACTTAAAACGATTCTCATCGTTGAGCGTGGCGCCAGTTTGGATGCAGAGGAGCGCATCGTGGGCCATATGGTCTTCTCGATGCACATAGTGGGAATCGTTGGTGGCGACGAGGGGTGCGCCGATCCTCCGAGCGAGGTCGACGAGTAGCGGGTTGGTGCGTTTCTGTTCGGCTAATCCATGATCTTGGAGTTCGACAAAAAGACTATCCTTGCCGAAGATGTCCTGGAGTCTGCCGGCGATCGCGGTCGCCTTGTCGGTGTCGCCGCGGAGCAGTTGTTGGAGTACCAGGCCACCGAGGCACCCGGTGGTGGCGATGAGCCCCTCGTGGTGTTCCTCTAGGAGCTCCCAATCGACGCGGGGTTTGTAGTAGTAGCCCTCCAGGAAGGCGCGCGACGAGAGCTGGATGAGGTTGCGGTAGCCGACGTTGTTTTCAGCGAGCAAGACGAGGTGATAATACATTTTCTCACCACTCTCGCCATCGCCACCGGTGTCGTCGATGCGGCCCCGACGCGCCGGTCGATCCCGACGGGACTGGCCTGCCATGTAGGCCTCGATGCCGATGATCGGGTTGATTCCACGGGCTCTCGCTCCTTTGTAGAAGTCGAGAACCCCGTACATGTTGCCATGGTCAGTGATGGCCATCGCTGGTTGCTGGTCCTCTTGGGCCTTATCGAGGACGTCGTTGATTCTGGCAGCCCCATCGAGCATCGAGTACTCGGTATGGGTGTGAAGGTGGACAAAAGATTGCATGTGCTCTCCAGATTAGTGAGCGCCACCTGTCGGCTTCGTCGACGAGAACGGATTCTTTTTCCGATCACACGGACTGGCATTGTTTTGCTAGGATTGGGGCCAGTTCAAAGGGGGACATGCATGAAGATGCCAGCAGCCGTGTTATGGGAACCAAAATCCGAGTGGAGTGTTGAGGAGGTTGAGCTCGCTGATCCGCTCGCGCATGAGGTGCGTGTCAAACTTGTCGCCTCTGGCCTGTGTCACTCGGACGAGCATCTGGTGACCGGTGATCTGCCGGCTCCACTACCGATCGTTGGTGGCCATGAAGGCGCAGGCGTCGTGGAGGCGATCGGTGAGGGAGTGACCTCGGTTAGCGAGGGTGATCACGTGGTCCTCTCCTTCATCCCTGCCTGTGGAGTCTGCGACATGTGTTCGACGGGACATCAAAACCTGTGCGTACTTGGAGCCCACCTCGTCTCGGGGTCTGAGCTAGCCGGCGGGCAGCGAATCACCGCTCGTGGTCAGGGTGTTGGCACGTTTTGCCTGCTTGGAACCTTCGCTCCCTATGTTGTCGCCCATGAGTCCTCAGTCGTCAAGATCCACGAGGATATCCCACTACAGGCTGCGGCCCTCGTGGGTTGCGGTGTGACGACTGGCGTCGGTTCTGCAATCTACACCGCCAAGGTTGCTCCTGGCGATATCGTGGCGGTGGTCGGCGTGGGTGGCATCGGTATGAATGCCGTCCAGGGTGCTCGTCTCGCTGGCGCTGGTATGGTCGTCGCAATCGACCCGAACGCCTGGAAACGAAACCGAGCCTACGAATTCGGTGCTACCCACGATGCTCCCTCCATGGCGGAGGCAAAGGAGATGATCAGCGATATCTCCTGGGGGAATATGGCAAATGCGGTGATCATGACACCAGGTGTCGTGGAGGGATCCATGATGGCCGATGCCTTGGCCCTTGCGGGCAAGAACGCACGCGTTGTGGTTACGGGTCTGGCAAGTGCTTACGAGACGGAGGTGACGATGTCGCTCCTTGACCTCACCCTCTATCAAAAGAGTGTGCACGGTTCGCTCTTTGGCTCGGCGAATCCGCGCGCGGATATTCCCCGTCTCCTGTCCTGGTATCAGCGCGGCGATCTTAAGCTCGATGAGCTCGTCACCAGGACCTACACGCTTGACGAGATTAATCAAGGTTATGCCGATATGCGAGACGGAGCAAACGTCCGTGGCATGGTGCTCTACGACGAGTAGACACACCGATGGGCCCGGCCTGAGTCGTCATTCGTTACAGTGACGAGCACTGCAATGACCTTGTGAGCCTCACGCGATCAGTAGTGGGGCAAGGTTCTTGGGAGTTGCCTACAGGAGGCGATTTTGATGCGGCGGCGGTCGACAGGTCGGCCGGTGAGCGGCATGGGGCGCTGTTCGTTGGCCTGACCCGAGGCTGAAGCAGTGCCTCGTTATGTTTGTACCAAATCCGGTAATGTTTGGACGAAATGCGCTAGAGTTGGTATATGGCCATCGATCCAATGCACATACGGAACTCCGCGAGTGATCGAGAGCACGTGGAGTCGCTTCTTCGACGCGGTTTCGAAGATGGTAGGTTAAGTCAAAGTGAGTTCACCGATCGACTCGAGCGTGTTCATACCACAGTGGACTACGGAGATCTTCTAGCGTTGGTCGAGGATCTGCCCTATGACCATTCGTTCCTCTATCAGCATGCGTTTCCGAAGCGTTCGGTCGTCACCGATGAGACTCCCCAGCCGATACGACGGCCGCGCTCTCGTTCCGTGTTGATTGCCTTCTTTGCATTCTTTATCCTGGCGGGTGCTGCCCCAGCAGTCGGACCGTTCTTTATCTTGGCTGGTCTGGTCTTTCTTCTCGTTGCGCTCCCACGTCGTCGACGCCGCATGATGATGCAACATCGTGGCTGTGCTGGTGACAGCAGTCGGTACGACGATCCCAGCTCGTATCGTCGCGGATACGGCTACCGAAACGGCTGGTAAAGCGCGCGCGGTCGAGCAAGCTGATCTCCTTGCCCATAGTGTTGCCTGGCGGCTTGGAGTCGCTACCGGTTTTGAACCTCATGGCGGCGGGTAGCTAGGGTAGTGGTCGATCTCTCCCCATGAGGTAGAACTCCTGGTTGGGAAGTATCTTTGCAAAGCCAGCGAGCCGATTCGACAGGGCAAAGAATGCGGTGATGGCGCCCACTCTCCATATATCGTCATCCGTCAGTCCAAAATCGTAGAGCGAGGAGAAGTCCTCGGGCGTCACTGTTTCGGGATGTAGTGATACGGTATGGGCAAAACGCAGGATGGCTTTCTCACGATCACTCAAATCGGCACGTTCGAAGTCGATAGCGAGCTGATCGGATCGGTAGGGATGCTTGGAGCGAATGCGATAGATCGCACCGTGGGCAACAACGCAGTACGTGCAACGGTTGGTGGCTGAGGTTGCGACGACGATCATCTCCCGTTCTGCCTTGGTCAGCCCAGAATCCCCCTCCATGAGGGCATCGTGATAGTCGAAGAAGGCGCGGAATTCGGCAGGGAAATACGAGAGTGCCGAGAAAACGTTGGGTAGGAAGCCAGATTTCTCACGAACCGTCTCGATCCTCTCGGCGATATCGGGTGCGAGGTCTGGTGCTGGTTCGGTGGTGTTAAACCAATACGGTACCTGCGACATGGGCGTTCCTCCTCTTGTAACGCTAGCACCGTCGATGTCGAGAGAAAAATTGTGATCTCGCGCCCACAATTCGTCCTCAGGCGTCACGTCACTCGGTCCAACGCAGCTTTAGGGTATTGGTGGTTGGATTCCTGACGTCGAGGGTGCGTTCGTGGTGGCGTTGTAGCGCAAGTCCGTTGCTGCGATCAAATGGTTTGGCGGCGATGTTGTTGCAGATAGATGGGTTGCTACTACAGTGAAGGCTGGAAGCAGCTGAAGGGACTGGCCTTGTGAGAGAACTGGCCTGCCGCTGATCGTGACTCACCTATCTGAGTCACGAACCCTGCTCATCGCATCGGAGCTCCAGGATTCGAGGTCGCCTGGACCCGAGCAGTTGTCTGGCCGCCCTGAGAAGGGTGAGCTTTCGTGGTGTCGAACGTCGAAGCGAGGACGGATAGTGGTTCGATCGCGAGGGTGCTGCGACACATCAGGTGAGCAGCGCTTCATCGACACTACACAACCAGTTGGGCAGCATCATCCACCGACCGATCGCCAGCTGGTTCCACCTCAACAGCGACATAGGCCCTATGGAAGATCGGCATGTATGCAACAGGGTCCAACCTTCAAATTGATCAGAATGCGTGGTGCCGGCCCCCAGGCAATCCTCGCAAGAGGGATGGATGCCGACTCGCGGTCCAAGTTTTAACAATGTAGTGGCACTTGGGGTAGCCTTATCGGTCGTAAACTAGGAAAACTTTAAATTCTTTTGCCAAAATGGCCGCAGTTTGTGAAAATGCGTGCTTGACTATGCCTATACCTCCTTTGATGCAGGCTTCCTGTCCTCCGAGGTGGCGAGAGTGTGTCAGGCAATTGGTAGCCATAATCGGACGAGATCCGATGATGAGGAGAGAAGAATGAGTTTTCGAACAGAGCAAAAGATCGCTGGTGCTTTGATCAAGCCGATGATAGCGATGATTGTGGTGGGTGCGTCCGTGGGTCTCGTATCGCTCGGATCGGGTTCCTTCGGATCTAGCTCGAGGTCGCCTGCGTTCGAGCTCAGTAACGCTCACTTGAACGGGAAAGCCAAGGGTGTTGCAAAGAACCCTGCAACCGGAGCCACGACAGCCGTGAGCACGACATCCGGAGCCACGAAAACCGTGAGCCTTCATAACGCTGGTACCACCAATGGGGTGCCCAATTCTTGTTCCTTGTCATCCGAAGGTGGTAGTTCGGCGCCTGACTGGTTGTTTATCCTTAATGGTCTTCAAACTGGTGATACCGTTCCGGGTTTTGTGACGATTACTTGGCAGTACGATAATGGTTCTGGGACCTACACTTCGCAAGTTGGCTTGAGTAGTCTCGATGGTCAGAGCGGTCATTATTTGGTCTATGAGCCCGGTGCTGCCCCGATTAGTGGAACGGCTGTGGTCAGTTCTGGCTGGTCTGGCGAGTTTGTCATTAGTGGTGGTCCAGGATGTGCCAGCACCCCGAGTTTGGACGGTTCCCCAGGTCTCTCTCTCGTAAAGATGGAGGCCCCTGGCTCTCCAAACCCCATCACCACGGTGGGCCAGAGCATTACTTATGACTTTGTCGTGACCGATACTGGTAACACCACATTAAGCAACCTCACTGTGATCGATGATCAATCGGTCGCTGGAGAGAGTCTTGCTGGTCCGGTCTCTTGCCCGGTTATGTCACTTGCGGCTGGAGCAAGTGTCACCTGCACGGGGACCTACACCGTGACGAGCACCGACATCAGCAATGGCAAGGTGACCGACGTTGCTACCGCGAAAGCTCAGACCTCAACTGGGACTTCGATTACCAGTGCGCCAGCAACCCTCACGATCACGGTGGCCACCACCAAGTCCTCGTCCACGAACAATTCATCCCCGACCACCAAATCCTCGTCTACCAACGCCTCGTCCACGAACACTTCATCCCCGACCACCAAGTCCTCGTCCACGAACACTTCATCCCCGACCACCAAGTCCTCGTCCACGAACGCCTCGTCCACGAACACTTCATCCCCGACCACCAACGCCTCATCCACCGCTCCAGCCCCAGTCTCACTGGTCACTGGCCCCCCAGTCGCTCCAACTAGTACCACCAATGCTCTCCCCATCGGCATCGGTATCGCAAGTCTTGGCATCGCTGGTCTTGCGTATGTAGGTATCGAGCGCAAGCGTAAGGGAACAATCGACTACGGTAAAACCGATGAGGTCGCATAGACACCAAAGGACTACCCACCAAGGGCGAGGACTTCTCACCAAAGTCCTCACCCTTGGTGCCTCCCTCGCTATCATCGTCGGGGGAGTCTTGACCTATGAGGGGATCCACAACTCCCCCAAGGCCCAGATCCACCGCCTAACGGTGAAGGATCACCAGCGAGCCATCAAGCTCGCTAAGGCAAAGCCCACCACCCCCACCTACACCTCAGTCCCCTGGAACCCGACCCTTCCCAACCAGGTCGCCACCATCTCCATCCCCGCCCTTGACATCTCTGCCCCAATCCTTGCTGAGGGTCCCACCAATGGAGAACTCACCATCCCTCCAGATGTCCATAACGTAGGATGGGACGAACAGACCCCAACCCCGGGAGAGTCCGGTGTCACCCTCCTGGCAGGCCACGTGAACTGGGTTGGCCAAGGTGAAGGAGCCCTTGGTGAGATCGGCCAACTCGTCCCCGGGGATCAGGTGATCCTCAACTGGGGTGGACACGAGACCACCTGGCGCATCACCACCAAACCAACCCTCTCCCCCAACACGGTGGCTCATCCCCAGCTCTTCACCAACCAGGGTCCACCAACCCTCGCCCTTGTCACCTGTGGCGGCCCCTTCACCGAGGTCCCCGGCGTGGGTGGCTCCTATGCCGACAACGTCATCGTCGAGGCTTCACCGGTTACGGCGTAGACCCGGCTGCGTTGGGCTACAGCGGCATCAGACGGCGAGGGGTCAGCGGTAGGCAGATGGTGCCTGGATGTCAGTGATCAGCCCATGCCCTGGCGGGTGTGATGGAAAGGCTCTCCACGTTTGAGACCAGTCAATGTTCTGACCGCTCGCTGGCGTGGAGCCGAACGGCTAGTAGAGAGCTACGATCCACTTTTTACAATAACCCTCAAAGGGTGCGCTGTAGGCGGCAACCGCATACGAGGGGATACCATCGCGAACGAGCTTCCATTTCCGTCCGCCGACTGAGGTATTCACATCAAAGTGGCTAGCGAGTTCCTTGGTGAGTGGCAAGTGATGACGTTGCCCGTGCCAAAGAAACCCGAGCAGTAATTTGCCATCTAACTGAGGTTCGAGAATCGGATCATGGAGGGCGAGACTCGCGACGGAGGGGAACGAGGCTTCGAATCGAGCGTAGGCCACACTTGGGCCGGGGAGAAAGAGTGGAGGAAGTTCTTCTGTTTGGGAGAGTTCATCGAGGACCGAGGTGACAAGTTTGGATTTGGGGGGTCGACTGATACGGCGCATGGTTGTGGCTCGTATCTGTTCTGGCCGTGCAGGATCGATGTCGGTAGTCGGGGCAGCGTTCTCAAGGTCGAGATAGGTTGGTACCTCGACTTCGGTGTCGGCGGGAAGCTGTAGACGAAGGAGCCGACGTTTCGCCGTGTCGGCGACGATCAACTCTCTTCGCAGACTGTTTTCAGCGATCGATCCGAGTAGGAGGTAACGAGCTACCGGTTTCACTCTTCACCCCGGAGCGCATGTCGGAGGTGAGCCGGGTCGGTGGTGGGGAGTTGACAGACGCGGTTGTGGCACAGATAGGCAAACCCGTCGTCGAGGCCCTGAAGGAGGGGTGATCCCTCACCGTGCGCAACGATGAGATCTCCCCGCGTACTGAGGAGGGCCACCTCGATCAATTCCCGATCGGCATCACCAGGGATGAGGACCTCGGTGGTGCCGAGTTCGAGTTCGACCAGCGCCCAGCACAGGATCGAGAACGATGCGGGAACTCGTTCTATAAGCGGGAGATAGGCCTGCACTATCTTGGAGGCAGTCGCTCGGAGAGCGGGGTCATCAGCGAGCATGCCGACTCGATTGGCGAACCAGGCAAAGAGTGAGTTGGTCGATGGCGTCGCACCGTCATAGCGATCGAAGCTTTGAAAGGGTAACAATCCCCCATGTCGACCGATCGCGAGCTCGGGTCCATCGGGGCTGCCAAAGCGATCCACGGCGCAAGAGAGCGCCCAGTGGGCCTCCCGCAGCCATGTGCCTTCGCCGGAGACCGTAAAGGCTTCGAGCATGGCGCCGGCGTAGTTCACGTAATCGGAGGCGAAGCCGCTGATCGTGACCTGTCCATGGTAGGCGACATGATAGAGCTCGTCCTTGTCTCGGAAGGTGGTTCGTAAGGCCTCAGCCAGGGCGAGACCCTCGTGAACCATCGCGGTGTTGTTCAGAAAGCGCCCTGCGCGTAGTAGCGCGGCGGACCAACTTGCGTTCCCGTCGCAGGTCGCTTTGTCATCAATTCCGAGTTCCATTCGTTTGCTGCGATAGTGGGATACGGTGGGGAGGAGGGAGGTGATGCGTTCATCTGGCCTGGGGCTGGCTCCAATTGGTCGGTGCAGGATCGTTCGACCCTCAAAATTACCACCAGGAGAGACGCCGTAAAAATCGGCAAAGACGGTGTACTGATCGAGGAGTAGCTCTTGGAGTTCCTTCGCGGAGAGAAGATAGTAGCCTCCTTCCTCTCCGCCAGCGTCGGCATCGAGCGAGGAGGCATAGAGTCCGTGATCGAGACGCATGGTTGTGAAGGCAAAGGCGAAGATACGCTGGGCGACCCACCGAAGATCGTCGTCATCGGTATCGACTGCCACGGTGGCAAACAGCGAGAGCAAACCTGCTTGGTCATAGAGCATCTTCTCAAAGTGCGGCGTGATCCAAAAACGGTCGGTTGCGTAGCGAAAAAACCCACCATCGACGTGGTCGTGGATGCCGCCATTCGCGAGTGCTTTGAGGGTTGTGACTACCATCTTCTCGACGTGTTGTGGGTCGGCAGCGAGATGACGAGAGCGCCAGAGAATGTCAAGGAGATAGGGCTGGGGAAACTTTGGATGGTTGCCAAAACCCCCAAATTCAGGGTCGAAGCGTTCTCCGAGTTCGGCGATCATCTGCTCGATGATCACTTCGGGATCTAGTTCGAGATCTGAGGAGTTGGGGAGGGCACGCTGAGATGCGAGTGCGGTCTCGTATTCGTGGCTCGCTTCAAGGATCGCCTCTGGCTGTTCAGCTCTCAGCTGAACAATTTTGCTGGCGATGGGCAGCAGACCTGGGAGGTGCGAGCTGGTCTGGGGCGGGAGGTAGGTTGCGCAGTAGATGGGAATTCCGGTCGGTGTTGCAAAGACGGTGATCGGCCAGCCACCACTGCCTTGTTGGGCAATGAGTGCTTCCATGTAGAGCGCATCGACGTCTGGATGTTCCTCTCGGTCGACCTTGATGCAGATAAAGTGTTGGTTGAGGTAGGCCGCCACCTCTGGTTGATTGAAGGTTTCATGCGCCATCACATGACACCAGTGGCAGGCAGAGTAGCCAATTGAGATGAGAAGAGGGCGATCCAAGGAACTCGCAAGATCGAGACTCTCTCGGTCATACGGTTGCCAGGCGACCGGGTCATCGGCGTGTTGCAGTAGATATCGACTCGAAGATTCTGAGAGTCGATTGGAGATAGAAGGTGGGGTGTCGCTCATCGTTGCAGGCAAGCCTACCATCTGGGGGAGTGACGTCATCAGCTGTTGACGACTGCATGCACTGTTTGGCGTCTTGGGTCTAATCTTAAGACAGGAAACGAAGGGAGTGGGTATGGGGATCGCGATCATCACCGGTGGCTCGCGCGGTATTGGATTGGCGACGGCTACACGGCTGAGCCGTGAGGGGCATCAGGTGATGTTGGTTGCGAGGAAGCTCGATGAACTTGAGTTGGCTGCCCAACAGATCCGGGACCAATTGCCAGAGGCCGTTGTTGGGATTTGTCCAGCCAACCTACGTGAGGAGGATGCACCGTCGGCGATCTTTGATGTGACCGAGGAGATGTTGGGTACGGTGACATTGTTGGTGAACAACGCCGCGACGAATCCTTGGGCCGGACCCATGACCGAGCTTACCCCGAAGGTGATGGACGTCGTCTATCAGGTGAACCTAAAGGCTCCGACCATCATGATCCAGGAGTTTGCAAAACGGCTAGGCGGGGGTGATCATCATGGTGCTGTCGTGAACGTTGCCTCCATCGGTGGACTCCATGTGGAGCCGCTGATCGGGTGGTATAACGTGCACAAGGCGGCTCTCATCCACCTGACCCGACAGTTCGCGGCTGAACTCGGGCCCCGTATTCGGGTGAATGCGGTGGCACCTGGCCTCGTTCGTACCCAGTTTGCCTCGATGCTGGTCGACGCGATGGAGGAGCAGCTCTCCCGTCGCCTTCCGCTTGGCCGAATCGGGGAACCCGAAGATGTAGCCGATGTGATCTCCTTCCTGCTCTCTGAGGAGGCTCGATGGATGACGGGAACGATCCTCACCGTCGATGGGGGTAACGAAGTGATGGGGATGTTCTAGCTATACGTTTGTTCTATCGAGATTTTTGTGCGGAATCAATGAAGTTTGATAAAAATGCAACATGAATCCGTAGTATCTGTTACATTACAACGTATACCTGTCGTGGGATCGGTAAAGGGGGAAGTTACGTGGACACAGTGGAACATACGCCTGAGGGATCGGGGGTTCATCAGGAGGGTGGGCATACTCTCAAACGTGGCGCGCTCACGTTGCTCGACTCAAGTGTCATGGGTGTGGCTGGCGTCGCGCCAGCTTATTCAATAGCGGCATCAACGGCGGTGCTTGTCGGCGCGGTTTCGGTAGGTGGGCCTGCAGCCCTGCTGTACTGCGGAATCGCGATGTTTGGCATCGTCTGGGCCTTCAATTATCTCGGTCGTTCCGAGGCCAACAGTGGCGCAAGTTATGCCTGGGTTCGCAGGGCGCTTCATCCCGTCCTTGGCTACATCGCTGGTTGGGCGCTGGTGGCCTCGGCCTTGATCTTCATGGTGGCGGGTGCCTATCCGGCCGGTTCCACCTTCTTGGGTCTCTTCTCGAGCTCTGCAGCGAATAATGTCGCGGCGGTGACCATCGTAGGATCGATCGTCTTCTTGATCATGATCGTGGCAGTGATCGCTGGCGTGACGATTACCGCCAAGATCCAGGTGGTGATGTCCTCAATTGAACTGGTTATCCTGGTGGTTTTTGCCGTGTTGATGCTGGTCCACGGTCATGACGTGCGCAACTTCTCGTGGTCGTGGTTTTCCCCTTCGGTCTTTCACTCCTCGAGTGTCTTCTTTGGTGGTGCACTCGTTGCCGCCTTCTACTATTGGGGCTGGGACGTGACCGCGAACCTGAACGAGGAGACCAAGGCCGCCAAGGTTACTCCAGGGCTTGGAGGCATCATCGGAGTAATTGTCGTCTTTGTCCTCTTTGAGGTGTTCACCATCGGGACCAACATGGTCCTCACGAACAAGATCATCGCAAACAACGCCGGTGATGTGCTCTTGGTGCTCGGTCAGACGGTCTGGCATGGTGTCGGTGGGAAGTTGCTGGTGGTGGCGGTCGTGCTCTCCACCATTGCAACGCTAGAGACGACCATCATCCAGGTCACCCGCACGATGTTCTCCATGGGACGCGATGGAACGCTACCCCGGGCACTTGGCGTTACCCACGCCACTCGAAAGACTCCCGTGACGGCGACCGTTGTCGTAGCGGTGATCTCGATCGCGCTCTTTGTCGCGTCGAACTATGTCGGCTCGATCGGAACGATCCTCTCCGACGCCATCAACGCGATCGGCCTCCAGATCGCGATCTACTATGCACTCGCAGGTTTTTCGGTGGTGATCTTGTACCGCAAGAAGCTCTTCACGGGGGCAAACTACTTCTTCTTCGCAGGGTTGTGGCCACTGGTTGGTGCGATCTTCATGGCGGTGATGTTTGAGCAGACCATCCCAACCTTAAATGCGACGACGTTGATTGTTGGTCTTGGATCGATGGCGCTCGGTCTCATCCCGATGATCATCTACTGGGTCAAAGGACGCCCCTACTTCAAGATGCCCACGGCACAGGAGCGTGATATCGATTACGAGCCAGCGTTGACCGATTAGTTGGCCGGTGGCAGGCTCCAATGCTTGCCGCGATGGGTGAGCATCGTTTCGAGGGTTCGCCTCCGATGACGTTGTCATAGGAGGCGCACCCTCGCTCTCTGTTAGTGCCCATTCGGCGCTTATCTCGAGGGCATTGGGGATGGTCGCCGATGGAGTGTCAATCCTCGCCACGTTCCCCAAGGGCCGGTCTCGCTACTGCAAAAGGGTTGGCATCCACTATCGCCACTCTGGACCAGAACCCAACAGGGGTTGTTGTCGTCAATGGCCGCGACCAACGGGTCTGAGTGAGGTGGATGTGCCTGATGTTTGGTTTCTGGAGTTGGTGGTTCCTATGGCGATTGCAGTTGGAGATCAGTGGGGCCGGTGCGCGGTGAGCATGCATGAGGCGAGAGCCGCTGGCTAGTTGGACGAGAGCCGCTGGCTAGTTGGACGAGAGCCGCTGGCTCAGCACCTTGCGCATTGGCTTGCCGGTCTCGGTACGAGGAATCAAATCGACCATAACGATTCTGCGAGGGAGTTCCCACCGCTCGAGAGTGTCGAGTTGGTTGCGCAACTCGCTCAGTGCGAGACCCGATGGACCAGTCGTGACTAGCGTCACGGCTTCGCCAAAGCGATCGTCACGTGTACCGACGATGCAGAGGTCCCCGAGCTCACGACCAAAACGACTTCGAATTGCCGCCTCAACGCGAAGCGGGTTGACCTTGTGCCCGCCACTGTTGATGATCTCGCTAGCGCGCCCCAGCACGTGTAGCGATCCATCCTCATCCCACGCCCCGAGATCGCCGGTGTGCAGCCACCCGTCCTCTTCGATAACAGGCGATAGATCACGATACCGGCCGGCGATCATCGGACCCTTGAGCTCGATGATGTCGTTGATGATCCGAACATCCACCCCCGCCAACGGGTATCCGTTATAGATGACACCGGAACCGGTCTCAGTCATGCCGTAGGTGACGATTGCGTTCGCTGGCACCTGCTCGGGTGGAGGTTGTGCACCCAACAACACGACGCGAAACCCATCGAAGGTGACGGTGGAGAGCGCTGCAGTGACCGCTACGGTCAGGGTTGCTCCAGCACTTCGTGCTGCATCGACTGATGGTTGATCAAGACGCTGGCTCAGGAGGACTCGATTGCCCAACAGCAGCGATCTCGCGATCACGGCGAGCCCGCCGATATAGGCCGGCGAGAGCGGACAATACCAGATGTCATCGCGATCGATATCGAGTCGCTTGCTGATCGACTGTGCCGAGGCCAACAGGTTCTCGGCGGTATGGATGATCGCCTTGGGGGGTCCTGTAGTCCCCGAGGTGGTGATCGCGATCCGACTGTCGGGAGGAAGGGGTGGCGCGTCTCGATCAAGGTCATGGGTGCCGGCAGCGTCGATCAACTGGTGTGGTGCGAGCACGGCGAGTCGTTCGCGGATGCGTTCTCTCGGTGATCGCGGATCAAGGACCGCGACGGCGTCATCGTTGGCCCAGCACTCGGCGATCGAGTCGATCAGCTGTTGGGACGGGGCTAGTTGGATCGCCACGAGCTTGTTCACGCCTCTAAACTAGCTGATGAGCGGATGGTTGCCGGTGCGACTTCACTCCCAGGCGCGGGGTGGCCACGGTGGTACCGTCGGAGTCGTATGGGTCGCCTCGGCTGACGAGGAGACGGATGGCAAGAAATATCTACCAGTGACATCTGTTGTTGGCAGGCAGGTCGGTACGAGTTGAGATGGAGGAGAGATGGAAGAATTCGCATGGGAACCGAGAGGTGAGTACACCGATATTCGGTTTGAGGTGCTTGAGGGGATCGCCAAGATCACGATCAACCGCCCTGAGGTGCGCAATGCGTTCCGTCCTCAGACGCTGTTCGAACTACAGCGTGCCTTCGAGATCGCGAGGGATGACTCGAGCATTGGGGTCGTCATTTTGACGGGTGAGGGACCGCTCGCCTTCTGCTCCGGTGGTGATCAGCGGATTCGCGGCGATGATGGCTACATCGGCGATGATGCGGTCGCTCAGCAGGGGATCGGAAGGCTCAATGTGCTGGACCTCCAGATCCAGATCCGACGCCTCCCCAAACCCGTCATCGCCATGGTGGCTGGATACGCCATCGGTGGTGGCCATGTGCTCCACCTCGTTTGCGATCTCACCATCGCCGCAGATAATGCGCGCTTTGGCCAAACAGGGCCCCGTGTGGGAAGCTTCGATGGCGGCTATGGAGCTGGACTTTTGGCCCGGACGGTTGGTATCAAAAAAGCCAAGGAGATCTGGTTTCTCTGCCGCCAATACGACGCAGATGAAGCATTGCGAATGGGATTGGTCAACACGGTCGTTCCGCTGGAGCGCCTCGAGGCCGAGACGGTGCAGTGGTGTCGAGAGATTCTTGCCCTCTCACCGCTCGCCCTACGGTTACTGAAGGCCTCCTTCAACGCCGCTGACGAGGGATTGGCAGGGATCCAGCAGCTCGCCGGGGATGCCACGATGTTGTTCTATATGTCGGATGAGGCCCAGGAGGGGCGCGATGCCTATCTGGCTAAACGCCGACCAGCCTTTGATCAGTTTCCACGACGGCCCTGATCGATGGCTTCGTTAGCAGAATGGGTTGAGGGCGCTCGCCCTCGCACTCTTCCCGCCTCCATCGCCCCGGTACTTGGAGCCACGGGTCTGGCTATCGGGATTCATCACTTCCGCCCGCTGTTAGCGGTCCTTGCTGGCGTAGTCTCGCTGGCCCTACAGGTTGGGGTGAACTATGCCAACGATTACTCCGACGGCATCCGTGGCACTGACGAGGATCGCGTTGGTCCACTGCGGCTGGTTGGCAGCCGGCTGGCGAGTCCAAAGGCGGTGCGCCTTGCGGCAGTAATCGCTTTTGGGGTTGCTGGGGTTGCTGGGGTTGTCATCTGCGCCATGGTCAGTTGGTGGTTGCTGCTTGTTGGTGCGGTGAGTATTGTCGCTGCTTGGCTCTATACCGGCGGAAAACATCCCTATGGCTATTACGGGTTTGGGGAGGTGTTTGTCTTCATCTTCTTCGGGCTAGTGGCCACCTTGGGTGCCTATTATGTCCAAGTGTTGGCCGTCTCCCCAGCGGCGATAGCAGTTGCGGTGGGTTTTGGCTCCTTCATCACCGCCATCTTGGTGGCCAACAATCTTCGAGATATCCCTGGAGATACCCAGTCTGGCAAGCGGACGTTGGCGGTCAGAATGGGGGATGGACCAACACGCATCTTCTATTCGGTGCTCATGCTCGTGGGCGTCGTGATGTTTGCCCTGGCTCTTGGCTGGTCTTGGTGGCTGCTATCGGTACTCATTCTTTGCCTGCTCCTCGTTGGGCCGCTCCGTGCGGTGTTCGCCCACGCCGAGGGCCGGGCGCTGATCCCGGTGTTAGCCGGGACGTCGAGGCTGACGCTGGTTGCGGGGTTACTGGGCCTCGTGGTGTTTTCGTTGATGAGGTAGGTGACCATGGTGAGGTCTGCCACGGGATGAACGATTGCATCCTTGCGGCACCAGCGAAGACCCGCGGCCGATGGGTGGCGCAGCTCGACGGTAGGCGTCGGCTGGGACGTAAGGGCCCCTCGTCCCTGTGCGCTGCGCTTGTAGGTGACACTTACGGCCCACCGATCGTTCTCGCATTTGGTTCTTTGGCCGGGTTGACCTGGAGCGAGTTCGTGTGCGTGGTAGTTCCCGGCACGTGGCTGAGCGAGCGGAAGTCAGCCTCTGGGAAGGATCACAACAATGCACAGTTGCTACTGCTAGCCGGGCTTTCAGCACATGCAGGACTGCTGTTCCCACCCACCATGACCTGTAACTCTTTATCGGGGCCTACGGGGATC
>NZ_DAHXOI010000035.1 GCF_027364955.1 Ferrimicrobium sp. | reverse complement strand
CATACTATCAGTATAGTACGGTTCGCCATAAACATTCCACAAATCGCCACATAATTATACTACTAGTTCAAACACACAACATCGGATGGTACCCAACGATCGCATGGCGCCCAACGATCGCATGGCGCCCAACGATCGCATGGCGCCTGCAACCGAGGGCTCGCCCATCGCTTCCTTACCCACCATGATGAGGGGTAGTTCTCACGACGTCAAAGCTGCGAGGGCCTGCTCTAGGTGCAGGCGGCAGCTACCACCTAAGCGATAGCCAATGGTGTTGAGAGCGAGGATGCGGAACTCGAAGGCGTCTTCCGTGTGATCACCACCTTCTCCGCGGTCATGGCGTTGGTACCGGTGATCGTGCCAACTGCCACCACGCGTTGCCCAACCGTGAGTGCCGACTCCGAGACCGTGGCACCCGCTTGGCGATAGGTGGTCGACCCGCTCAGCGTCACCGTCGCTGTCGTCCCTCCAGCGAGTCCTAACGTCACGACCGAACCGTTGATCCCGGTGATCGTCCCACGAAAGTGCCCGAGCGCTATCACGATCGCAGTGGCATCCAACTCCGCTCCGTTCGACTGAGGAGTACCTAGCGCGGTGATCAGCTCTCCCACCCGCAATGCAGTTGGCGTCACGACCGAACCCGCCTCGCGATAGGCGGTGGCACTGGAGGTGACCAATGTCCGGGTAAGACCATGATCATTCGTGATGGTGATCGACCCGCCAGAGATGCTGGTGACCACGCCTGCTGTTCTCGCCTCAAGGATCCGTACGACAGTCGCAGAGGATTGGTGAGTCTTGACACGCACGAACGTGCCAACTCTGATCACGCCAGAGCTGACCGTGGCCGTGCCCTGTAGATAACGGGTGGAGGTGCTCAGCTGGAGACTCCTCGTGACGCCACCACGGGTCTGCACCGTCAAGGTGCTCGACGTTACCGCAATGACCCGTCCAACAAGGCCACGGGCCTTTCTATGGTGGGCCGTAGTATAGTGAGTAGCGCTGGCCGTGGGAGCAGCTAGCAACTGCGCAGAGGTCGGTGTGGTATGCGTGGCAAAAGTGCCGGCAGAGGCGAACCCGAGGGCTATCAAGGCCACCGACCCGCCGGCAAGGGCCCCAACCATGACCCCTTTTGTCCTGCGCGATCCTTGATTGTGTAGTAATTTCACCCGTTTCATCTCTCTCCTCCTTCTTGCCATATCGGCCCATAGGCCTGCTTTGGCACGCCTCAGGGCTCAACCTGTTCATGACGCTCGCAACGACTGCACCGTCGCCACTGGTTCATGCGTTCACGACGCATGCTCCCACAGTCTCATTGGCAAAGGCAAGAGAAGGGTAAGGGTGGAGTAAAACGGAGGTAAAAACTTCAGCTGCGGCCGCTGCTGTTCGAGCCCGGTTCTCCTTCGAGGCCTACTTTGGACTACTATCCAAAGGCAGTGGCTACCAACCAAGAACCGTCCCCCTCCATCGTGCTCGCAGAGGACGATCGTGCAACCCGTGACTCCACCCGGCTTGCTCTTGAACTCGAGCGTTACCAGGTGATCGCCGTAGCGAATGGCCAAGAAGCGCTCACAGCCATCGCACAACACCGACCAGAACTCATCATTCTCGACCTGATGATGCCGCACGTGGACGGATTGAGCGTCTGTCGCCAACTGCGCGACGCCGGAGACAACACGCCGATCCTTCTCCTGACCGCTCGCACCCAAGTCACCGATCGAGTAATGGGGCTCGATGCCGGAGCCGATGACTACCTCACCAAGCCCTTTGCGCTCGATGAGCTCTTCGCCCGGGTGCGTGCCCTGCTACGTCGGTCATCGTATGGATCCAACGGTGACTGGATCATCCTTGGTGACCTTCGCATCGACGAGCGCGGACGTCGCGCCTACCGGAAGGACCGAGAATTGATCCTGTCAAAAACCGAGTTTGACCTTCTGCAGCTGCTCGCCTTCAACGCTGGAACGGTCCTCGGACACCATCTCATCTACGACCGTATCTGGGGCTATGACTTTGGTCCCGACTCGAAGAATTTGGCGGTCTACATTGGCTATCTCCGCAAAAAACTTGAGCTCCCCGGCGAAGAAAAGCTCCTTCGAACCGTACGAGGGGTTGGCTACGTCCTGATGCGACCGTGAAACTGCGCGCCCGACTCGCGCTTGTCCTCGCAGTCTTTGCAACCGTCACTGGCCTTCTTGTGGCAACGCTCTCGTATACCACCACCTCACAGCAGCTGATGGCATCGGTTGACACCTCGCTCCGTTCGACTGCCACCACCCTGCGGGCTCCCACGATCACGGTGTCGCGATCGGCATCCGCGACACGATTACACCCTCTCCGCCACCGTCCAGGAGGGCTCTTTGCCCTCGCCATCGCAGAGAAGATCACCCGTAGCGGGAAGGTGATCCCCCTCGTTGGCGCTCGGATGTTACCGGTGACGAACCGCGATCGAGCGATCGCAAGGGATCTCGCTCCTCGCTGGCTCCGCACCCAACGGGTAGGCGACATCACGTACCGAATCCTCACGATCCAATATCGGCATCGTGGTGCCCTTCTGATCGGTCGCAACATCGATGACGTCTTGCACTCCTTGGCGGTCCTTCGAACACGCTTTCTCCTTCTCGTCCTCGGTGCCGCCGTCGTAGCGGCGATCGTCGGTTACCTCGTGGCTTCCACGCTCAGCCGACCAATTCTCGCCCTCGCCACCACGCTCACCGCCAGTGGCCAACCAGATCTCGCGCGCGCCGTAGAGCGATCCGATGAGGTGGGCGTCCTCGCACGCTCCTTCCGGGACACCTTGGAGGACCTGCACCAGTCCGAGGAGGCCCAGCGCAGACTGGTACAAAATGCCTCGCATGAACTGCGGACTCCACTCACCTCACTGCGAACCAACATCGACCTGCTCCAGCGCTATGACACTCTCGGATCGAGCGATCGGGAACGCATCCTCGCCGACCTTAGGAGCGAGACCGTTGAGCTCACGAACCTCCTTGACGAGCTCGTCACGCTCACTGTTGAGGGCCAAACCAACGACACTGAGGAGACCGTCGACCTTTGCACGATCGTACCCGCCATGATCGCGCGCTTCGAAGCCAGAACGCGCCGATCATTCGAAACGACGTTGCCACCAGGATCGGTGGCTCTACGCATCAAACAACAGGCTATCGAACGCGTGATCTCGAATCTCCTCGATAACGCAGTCAAGTTCTCTCCATCCGACACGACGATCGCTGTCGCGCTTACTCCAAGCTCGCTGGAGGTCACCAACGTGGCCGATCCCCTCGACGAGAACGACCGAGAGCATCTTTTTGAGCGCTTCTATCGAGCGCCAACGGCCCGTGCCGTTCAAGGTTCAGGACTCGGCCTTGCGATCGTTCGTGAGATCATCACGGCGCTCGGGGGAACAACCTACGTCCATAACACCCCTAGCGAACTGGGCCCTAGCGAACTGGGCCCTAGCGAACTGGGCCCTAGCGAACTGGGCAATAGGGTCACCGTCGGCGTTACCTTCCAGGCACGCCGTTAGGAAGCGACTCTGCCATCACGTGGACTGCCAACCAAGACTTGCGGATTAGGAGGCACAGCACGAGAGCATGCCGACATCACGCGTGAAGGACTGAGCGCCAAGGCGGATCGCC
Source organism: Ferrimicrobium sp. (assembly GCF_027364955.1). Taxonomy (NCBI): domain Bacteria; kingdom Bacillati; phylum Actinomycetota; class Acidimicrobiia; order Acidimicrobiales; family Acidimicrobiaceae; genus Ferrimicrobium; species Ferrimicrobium sp. Next base: position 13,886 of record NZ_DAHXOI010000035.1, on the reverse strand, counting down.
TCTGACATCGTCAAATACGGTGCCCAGATCGATGCCAACTTATCGACGGTGAAGTTCGCTTCGAGCGCGTAGACACCCGCGAGGATAGCATCAGCGGCACCATTCGCCAGAAGGTGTATTCCCAACACGACACCGGTTTCGCCATCGGCGACGATCTTGACCAAGCCCCGAGTGTCTCGGTTCACCAGCGCGCGTGGCACCGAACTGAGTTCAAGAACCCGACAATCACACCGATAGCCTGCCGCTACCGCGCCCTCGTCGGTGAGACCCACCGATGCAACCTGCGGAGTGGTGAAGGTCACTCGAGGCAGGGTCCGATAGTCCACTTTCCGTCCGGCATCTCTCAGCGCGTTGTCAGCCACGATCGTACCATGCTGTCCAGCGACGTAGACGAACTGGGGTGCGCCCGTCACATCACCGGCCGCAAAAATCTTCGGGTTCGTCGTACGTAGTTGATCATCGACAACGACCTCACCACGAGGACCAAGCGCTACGCCCACGTGCTCAAGACCAAGTGAGGTTGTGTTGGGCATGCGACCAGTCGCGACGAGCAGTGCATCACCTGTAAGGGTGCGGGTCTCGCCAAGGCGGGTGAGCTCGATGTGGATTTGTCCCCCAACCTGGGTGATACCTTTAATCGATGAACCGGTGAGCACCTCAACACCCTCCTCGACAAGCACACGCTCGAGCATTGCTGAGATCTCCGGCTCCTCGAACGGGGCGACGCGATCACGCACTTCGACGATAGTAACCTTTGCACCGAGGTGGCTAAAGAGTTGGGCTTGTTCGAGTCCGACCGCATTCGCCCCGATGACCATCAACCTGCTTGGAAGCTCCTTGAGCTCCATCGCGGTGGTGGAGGTAAGGTACTTGACGGAGCTAAGGCCGGGGATCGCGGGAATCGATGGCATCGCCCCTGTTGCGATGACATACTGATCCGCTCGGATCTCCTCGCCACCATCGACTCCACCCTGATGGTGCACGCGCAAGGTACCATCGACGCCAAAGGTAGCGACCCCCTGGATCACCGGAAAACCGTAGGCTTTCGCGAGATCCTCGTACTTGTCGCGGCGCAATCCCTCGACAAGTTCGCTCTTGCCCCCGATGAGCGCGCCCATATCCACTGGCCCTGCTTGGGTGCTGATGCCTGGAAATGGCTGCGTCAATGCCCCATGTCGTGCTTCGGCCCCAGCCAACAGCGCCTTGGAGGGCACACAGCCGACGTTCACACAAGTTCCTCCAATGGTTCCTTGCTCGATGAGTACCACCTGGGCACCAAGGCTAACGGCATGAATGGCCGTTGAAAAGGCGGCGCTTCCTGATCCGATGATGGCGAGATCGTACTGCTTCGTAGGGCTTTTACTCATCGCTTCTTCTCCTTCTCATCAGCTAGCGCAGAGGTCTAGCTTGTGACTCTTCGTATCCTTCGTATGCTAAAAACCCTCCAGTTGACTGGACGGTTCAACTAGCATGAGAAAAATGCGAATCGGTGAAATTTCTCGAGCAACCCAGGTCTCAGTCAAGACCCTTCGATACTACGAAACGATCGGCGTGCTCAGCGCACCCCTTCGTACCCCAGAGGGATATCGCAACTACTCAAGCGATTCCATCGATCAGGTGCGTTTTGTGAAGGCAAGCCAATCGGTAGGCCTCGCACTCAAGGAGATCAAGGAGATCATGGCCTATCGCGAAGCAGGGATCGTGCCCTGCCAACATGTTCTCACCCTCCTTGAGCAACGAGCGGCGGAGTATCAAAACAAAATCGATGAGTTAACGCAGGCCCGTGCAACCCTCGATCAACTCATCGAGCGTGCGCAGAACCTCGATGCCCAAGATTGTCTCCCTGGTAACGTCTGTCACCTCATTCCTCCACTCCTAAGCGGCACCACGACGGATCCGGCTGCTCCAATCACGGGGTCGAGCCGTGAGGTATCGTCACGCACCATCGGCCATCGAACTCGATCCACTCGCACCCATCAATAGCGCCACCGCCATGTGGTTGCGCCAGCTCCGCTGCTTGCATGCCGTCGATACCGAACTCATTTTTGGCCGTCCCTCCTACCTCATCGAAGATCGGCCGCTCTGATCGGAGATGGCTATACTACAAAACGATAGTGACACGGTCCCCGTGGACACAGACATGGAAGGGATGGTGGCGAGCTCAACATGAAACGAACCTTCATTGCCGGTACCAAAGTTGGACAACTTGAGGGACGTGTGGTCGAGGTACTCGTCGCTAGCGACCGCGCGTTAACTGGCCGCGAGGTTTACGAAGCACTCGGCGAACCAAAACGCGCCTACACGACCATCATGACCGTGCTGGGTAGGCTGGTCGACAAAGGACTCGTAGAGCGTAACAATAACGCTGGGGCTAATCGGTTTGCTATTAATGGTGGTCTTGACCACCTCGCCGCTAAAAAGATCGACCGCCTGCTCGCAACGTCCGAAGATCCTCGCCGCGTGCTGACCTATTTTGTCGACGAGATCCACGATGAGACACTCCTCGAGGAACTCGCTGCCATTATTGAAAGGCAACGCGAGTCATGACTCTCCTCCTCCTCGGGCCAGTGGCGATCTTGATGCTCGCTGTCCTGCCCTACGGCTTGGAACGCCTCAGCCAACTGATCAACGCCCCACAGGCGATCAGCGGTGGTTATCTACTGACACTCATCGGCTGGGTCATCGTACCTACTGCGTGGATCATGTGCACCACAGGTTCCCTCGTCGATCTATTCTTTGGCCACCAACTGAGTGTCTTTGGCTGCGATCTCGGCCTTGGATCAGCACCCTGGAATCTGACTGGTTATCTTTTTGGCCTACTACTCCTGGTGCCGCTCGGGATTCACTTCTATCGAGGGGCGCGCGCGATACGCCATACACAACGCGAGCTCTGTACACCGACGACAACGGACTCCTATCGATCAGCCTTGGGCGGCACCGTCGCGATTGTCGCCTCCAATGAAGTAGCGGCAGCCTCAATCGGGTTTTTTCAAGCCGTTGCCGTCGTCACCACCGGCACGCTCGACCTACTCACCGTCGACGAACGGCATGCCGTTCTTGAGCATGAAGCGGCACACCTTCGGCTCGGCCATACGCGATTACTCCTTCTCGCCACCAGCGTCGCCGGTGGCTATGCGTTTTTGCCTCCTGTTCGTGCCGCTTGGCGTGGTCTTACGAGAGAGCTTGAGGTGGCTGCCGATAATGAGGCCCGTAGAGTCGTCAGCCCCCAGGTCATCCTGTCAGCCGTCGCCAAGGTAGCGACCCGACGCGCCAGCGGACCAGCAGTGGCGTCGTTCAATGGATCTGACGACCTCCGCTATCGCATACGACGATTGCAAGGACCGATGCCCTCATCGCCGCAACAACTCGCTGGCGTCATCCTTGCGCTGGTGGCACCAACCATCCTTGTCGTCGTCAGCTCCTGTCTGATGACAACCCATAGCCTCATCTCCCCGGGCCTGGGTCTTTGTGGGCTTACCATCTCGTTGCTCATCTTCGTGGTGAGCAACCACCTACTCCACCATCGGCCACCTCTCCTCGGTTTTGTGAAACGATCCTGAAGATTTCATCGATCGAGCGGTTCTACTACTTTTTTGTAGTAGTATGAAAGGGTCGTAGTACTTCGAAACGAGGAGGCACCATGTCTCGTGCCGTATCGCCCACACAATCAGAGAACGCTGGTTGGGGATTCGTAGGGCTTATCGCACTCGCTCCTTTGCTGTGCTGTGGAGGCCCATTGCTAATAGGCGCACTTGGTGTTGTTGGAGCTGCCTGGATTGGAGGCATTGGCCTTGGACTCGTGGCGCTCGGCGTGTTCGTCGCGTGGCGCCTACGTCGGGCCCACCTGCTCCGATCCCATCCTCAGCAGGGCTTTGGATCAATTGGCTGCTGTGATTCGCCTATGGATGGAGCTGCGATCAAATGACCCGTTTGAGCGAAGAACTCGATCATCTTCGCGAGACCTTCCTCCTCGTCGTTCGGTCACCCTATCGACGCCTTGGTTGGATCGCACTCGCCACGCTGTTCGCACTTATCTACTCATTGCTGTTACCCTTTGACTTCACTCAGCAGATCGCCTTCTCCAACTGGTCCTATGTTGATCCCTACATTGTGGTCTGGAGCATCATACTGGGGACAGCAATGGGGCTTGTATTGGTGATACAGGTCACCGCAATGCGCGAGGTCATCTCCGCAGGATCGACCTCGCTCACTGGACTAGCCTTTGTGGCCAGCCTTGTGCCGAGCTTCCTCTGCTGCACGCCAATCGTACCGACCTTGCTCGCCTTTGCGGGGTTCTCCTCCCTTGGCCTCTATACCGCAACGGGGAGTATCCAGCACTTCTTCGCCACCCAGCAAACGCTCTTCCTCGCGGCCAGCTTGGTCATCTTGCTTGGATCGATCTGGTGGTCGAGTTCACGCCTCTGCCATGCTCGTTGTCGTCTGCCCAAAGATGCAACCTTGACCACGTATAGCCCCACAGCACAAACGGAGGTATAGTCGTGACCCAGACCCCAAATCCAAATTCCCGACGAGCCCAACGTTATCAAGAGCGACAGCACAACCGACAGCGTCGCCTCTTCATTGGACTCGCCGCTGCGGTGATCGCCATCGTTCTCGCAGCGGTTGGGCTGACCAATCTTCACCGCGGCTCCTCCGCTGCTCCCACCTCCCAAAGTGGGTCCACAGCTACCCCTACCGCCGATCCACTCCCACCGGTCGGCTCTGTCACCCCAAACGGAACCTTTGCCACCCTGACCGGCCAACACGAGACGATCGCATCCTTTAAGGGCACCCCTACCCTCCTCTGGTTCGTCTCAACCTGGTGTTCATCCTGTCAGGCAGGGACCAAAGTGATGGCACAGAACCTTGCTACTATCGCTCATGCCGGTGTCCATGTCAAAGAGATCGAACTCTATCATGATTTGGGATCTACTGGACCGAGCATGGCAAGCTTCGCCAAGGACTTAGCCGGCAACCAGTACGACAACCCGGATTGGACTTTTGGGATCTCGTCGTTGGGACTCAGTAAGAGCTACGATCCCGTTGGCTATCTCGATATCTATTACTTGATCAACAGCGCCGGCAAGATCACCTACATCAACAGCTCGCCTTCAGCGACGATGCCCGAGTTGCTCAAGGCTATCAAGCAGATCTGAGGTAACCATGACCAGGCAACCACCACGTCATCGAAACGATCACTCCCGTCGACGACTCGTCGAGAGCGTAGTCGTGCTGTTCATCATCGGTCTGATCGCCTTTGGCGTCCTCCACTTCGCTAAGGGCTCGCAGGCCAAAGCGTTAAACACCACCTTTACCTCCACCAACAGAACGGTCACCGTGAGCGACAGGTATCAACCTCCGGCGCAAGGTCCAACCATCAGGGGCTCCTTTGAGACACTCAACGGCCAAAAACAGACGTTGTCGAGTTATCGGGGACACGCCCTCATGGTTTGGTTCATCGCTGGCGGATGCGCGAGCTGTGCGGTCAGTATCCCCGCCGTTGCGAGCCAGCTCCATGTCCTCGCCAGCGATGGTATCACCGTCTTGCCGATGGGACTCTCTGGCGACTTTGGGCCTAGTAATCACGCCTTGGGTGAGCTCAAGGCCTTCGCCAAGAGTGCCGCTGGGAAAGCATTTACCGATACTGAATGGAAGTGGGGAATGGCGAGTGCGGCGTTCAGCCATCGCTACGATGCTGCGGGGATACCCGACTACTACCTGCTAGTCGACTCCCATGGAGTCATCACCTATCAAAACACGGCCCCGGTAGCGACGATCAAGCCGCTCCTGCGGGCAGCGGCCAAAATCTGACACCTCCGCATAGCCCAATCGAGCATCCCTCGTATCGCAGTGGAACGACCTTCGATCGACGTCGCTTGCATCCACGCAGCACAACCAATTTGACTCCCTTGTCCCTTGGGATCGGTGTTTCTCCTGATCGGCGGTCCCGGGCACCGCAACCTAGGACTCGATGGCCGTCACACGAAGCTTCCCAGCAACCGCGGTCGAGGTAACCGAGACCTGCACCCCTTGGATACGCGTGGTGATGGTCACCGAATGCACCGAAGTGCCTTGTACCTCTTCGGCGACGTCCACCGGCGTGCCGCTGGCATAGTCTCCACCAAGGATGAGAGGGGGGGTCATTCCAGGCGCAAGCAAGGAAAGCCATGATGCCCTCGTCTGCTCACCCATTCGCAATGCCGAAAACGCTCGAAGGCCAACGCTCTCCCAGGCCAGAGGTGCCGGTCCATCCTTCCATGCAAGCGCAGGCATGCCAGTGAAGGTCAAGGTGCCGGCCAACCAGCCCTCATCAAAAAGGTTTGGGGGCGCTGGAATGCCTCGCGGTAGCTGTGGTACTAACGGCGTTGGAGCCACGCCGGTGGCCACAGCCTTGTCGCTGCGCACACCGGTGAGTACCGCAGTCACGATGAGGCGGCTTGGGGTAAACCACAGCGCATCAGTAGGCCAGCACGAATCCAACACAAGCCCACTTGGCCCTGGCGAAGGAATGGTATCGCCTGGACGAAGGATATAGTACCCGACAACTCGATAGCGATAGGTTCGGCATGCTCGGGTGTAGGTCACGATATCGCCTGGACGAAGTAGCTGGTTACTCGCAAAGTAACCTACATCATGCGCTTCGAGGACGGATGTCCCCTGCTGCCCCGGCCAGGGGCTCGATGACTCATGGCCAACGCTGATGGCCAACACGGCCTCTGAGGTGCCCTCCACAACGGGCGCGACCACCGCCACCGCCGGAATACGGAGTACACCAGGGCCAGCTGAAGACGCACCAGTGCAACCAGCTACCGCCATACTGGCAAGCCGATGAATCTCTCTGCTGCCGTCAATGGCTTGGCGATGCTGCCACCACAATGGGTAGCCCACACCAACAACCGCCCCGATCAGCAGCAGCACGCCCATAACACGGACGAATCGCCGTCGATATCTCATGCACACCACCACCTAGACGTTGAGTCAGCACTGGTAGGCGCTACCACGTCGCGAGCCAGCCTGGTGCGTACAGGCCTCAGCCAACCAAAACGATCCGGCCGATCAAGATCCTCCAAGATAAATGGAACACCCGTCACCTTTATGAGTATGCACAGCAATGCTGGAGATCGTTACCGAATCTGGTGAGCTCTGGCGAGCCTGGGCCGCAGAAGAAGGAGGCCCGCAGACCCCATAATGCCCACTCCAAGCCACCATGGCCACCCTGACCATGGCTCACCTGTGTGCGAAGCTGGCACGACCGTCGCCCCAGTTGGAGTTGCTGTTGGCGGGGTGGTCGTCGTCGTTGGTGGTGTGGTGGTCTTGGTTGGCGGGGTGGTGGTTGTCGTTGCAAGACAAACTGGGTTAGCGATCGTATTCGAATCCAAGGTGACGGCACCATTTCGAGCCAATAGCCGACCAGTAATTGTGGCGCCTGTGTCCGCTGTGATGGAGGTGAGGGCTATGATCGTACCCTGAAATGAGGAATCCGTACCGAGTGTTGCCGAACTCGTGACTTGCCAAAAAATATTGCATGCGTTTGCATCATTTTCTAGCACGATATCGCTTGCACTGCTCGTAATCAACGTTGACGGCATCTGGAAGATGAACACCGCATCTGGGTTACCCTGCCCGTTAAGGGTTAAGGTACCTGTCAGATTCGAGGTACCAGCTGGCACTGAATAGACTCCAGGCGAAAGCGTCAGACCGGTCAGATCAGCTGATTGGGTCGTGGAAGGGGAAGCATCAGTGGCCTGGGTATACGCCGTTGTTGTATCGACCTGTGCCTGTTCGGCATTGGCGTTAGCGACGTTGGTAGCGCCACTGATCAGCCCAGGTGGAAACCCCGTCACCGCAGTTCCGGGCGAGAGCCCGAGATCCCCTTGCAGGGTCGAACTACCCGTGTTCGTGACGGTAGAGCCAGCAAGCACCGAGTAGGACCCCGCGGTCCCCAGGTCAACGCTGGGCACAGAGGCGGCTGCGGCGACCAGAGGGGTAAAGGCGACAATTCCACCGGCCAGAACGACACTTCCACTGACGGAAAGCGCCGCCAACCATACTTTTTGATTTGAACTCAACAGAATCTTTTTTATTCTCACAGAGATAATAATACTCGTCTTCTGTGTTACTTTTTCTAGATTCACTAATATTGTGGTAGGGGGAGCTAGAGCCAAAGAAATCGCTTCGAACAAGTCGATGTTCCACGGTCACTATCACCGCTCGTTCGAAGCTCAGTGGAATTGAGTATGATCGCAATAAAACGGCGACTACCTCAGTTTTTGCTTGATCGAACAATCCACAATATTTGGACAACATCTGAGATTCAACTCTACTCCAACGTCTGGTTCACGCCCTTCAAAACCCTTGCCCGCCTGGGCTTTGACCGGAAAGCACCCAGATGAACCCACCTGGCTCCGAGTTGGAAAATCGACCCGCCTCCAAAAGTCGAGTCGGTAAGAGCTGAGACGATCTATGTTGGACCGCCCTACTGTCATCATGGGATCCCATCGTCATAGCCTCTGTTTGCGATTGGGGAAGCTCGTGGAGTCATCACCGACCAGCCCGGATCCTTGGCAGTTGCTAGAAAGCGAACCCTTTTACCATTGCACCGGCAGGTACCAACTCGTGCAATCGCTCTGAACCGTGGACGATCTATGATAGAGTGAGTTTTCGCTTGAGATCGCGACACGGGTTCGCGCTGGATCAGTGCTTCGCCGATCACGCGAGGATCGCGACGCGTGAGCGCCGGTTTGCGTTACCGTTACTTTGAGATACCGTCCATTGGAGATGCCGTCAATTAGAGAGGCTAAGGGAGACACATTGAGCAACGACTTGATTGATCCGCGCCGCAGCGAGCCAGCACCTGACGCGAACGAGCGCGAGATGCTGGAAGGATGGCTCAACTATCACCGCTTGACGTTGCTCCTCAAATGCGAAGGACTCGATGAGGCACGGCTGAATGCTCGGCCCATCCCTACCTCGTCGCTGTCACTGCACGGATTGGTTCGACATCTGACTGAAGTAGAGTTCTACTGGACGAGCAACGTGCTTCATGGCATCACCACCGCAACGCGTTACTACTGCAGCGATTCCTCCCCTGAGGCAGACTTCGACGATCTTGAGACGAGTTCGTTCGCTCACGACCGCGACGTATGGGGAGAGGAACAACGCCGGAGCGATCAATTGATGGCAGCCTTCACGCTTGATCAGCTCAGCATTGGTGGCAATGAGCCAGTCAGCCTCCGCTGGATCCTCACCCATCTCGTCGAGGAGTATGCCCGCCATAATGGACACGCAGATCTGCTTCGAGAACTCCTTGATGGGGCGGTTGGTTGTTGACCTACAGGGGCTGGGATCGCAATTTCTCATGGCCAATCACGACGTTTCGATCACGCGATCACCTCGCCTGCTTTGAACCGCTCGCCTGAGATCGACCTTGCAACAGGGGGACCGCGAGAACCGAGTTCCTCACGCACAGGACCCATGGATCTGGTGATAAGGAGGAACCTGAAAGAATCGGTTTGCACCACGCCCATATCCGTGGCAGGCTATTATTGACTATCCCCAACATCGATAACCCCAATAAAATGGCTATCCAATAAAGGAGTACACCTTATGGCTGGAAAGAAGTCCGTATCATTCAAGGGCAAGCAGGTTGATCTCGATACTTTCGCAAACAAGATCGAAGAGTATCTCAAGAGTGATGGGTTTACCGTTGAGAGCGCAGGTGATGCAGACAAGGGTTATGTCTTGCAAGCCAAGAAGGGCGGTTTCCTCAGCGAGGTCATCTCGGCGCAGCGTGCACTCATTATCTCGCTTTCAGGTCCATCTGATGATGTAACGCTTACCATTGGAGTGGGGAACTGGAAGAAGGAACTCGCGGTCACCGCCATCGAAACCCTTCTGGTCTCCGACCTCTTTCTCCCCGTCGACATCGCTGAGATGGCGTGGACAGCTGAGGTAGAAAACAAGATCCTCAAACAGATCGAGACGATGGTCTAGGGCGTTAGGCGCAACCAAACAAGAGAGACAGACTCACGAGTGATCGCCAAGATCCTCGTGGGTCTGCCGCCTCAAGCCCGTGTCAGTGGATCCAGTCATACTTCTTCGCGAATGGCCTCCCCGCCTACACCGCGATCCACCGTTGGTCCTTGCTCCTCGGCGCCCATGCAGGTTCCAATGCGACGAAAGCCAAGGCGCTGGTAGATCTGAGCGACCGGCTCATCCTCAGCGGCAAGGAGAACGAGTCGGATACCACTTGCGAAGGCGTTCTCGCACAACAGCTGCACGACCTCCGAACCGAAGCCAAGCCGACGGTAGGCAGGCAGTGTTCCCACTCCAACGATCTCGGCAGTATCACCCACCCGGTTATAGGAGCCAACCGCGACCACTCCACTCCCCTCCTGGACAGCTATCCCCGTGACGGTTCGCCCCGAGCGCGCCCGGTCAAGAGTGTGTCGGATTTCGTCGGCATCGAGTTGGACAAACCGAGCCTCCCGTTGTGCGACCCCAGCCTGTGCGCCCATCGCCTGATCGAAGGCGACATGGGCGACGGCACGAGCCTTAAGCAGCCGTGGGTCCTCCGGATCGAGGACGACGGTGCGCACCGACCTCCTTTGCACCTCGAACATCTCGTGGGTCATCACAAGAAGTGGATGCGCCGAGATCATCAGTCCAAATTCGCGAACCATCGCCTCCAGGGATGGGTGTAGTTCGCGGATCCACTCGAGCTGGAGTGGTTGCCGCCAGTTCGCGCAGGCACGCCGCAGCCGCACGAGATCCCGTTGGCGAACCGCTCTACCACTCCGATCAGGACGGGCATAATAGGCCCATGGTGTACGGCTTACGAACAGCGTCAGCGCGCCGACCGAGATCGCCTCACTATCTGAGCGCGGAGCCTCGTCAAGGTACCGGTCAGCCCGTGTGCGCAGCAAATCAACTTCGGTCATCATCGCCGGCGCTTTAGACCCCTGCAACAGTGTGAGCCTCACTGCGGCTGATGTGCCGCAACGCCGATCCTCCTCTTTACCACCTGCTGGATGTGATAACAAGGAATCAACTCAGCCATCGCGTTCAATCCCAAGGAATGTACGAAGTCGATCGACGTCAAATGTGATCGCACCAGCCCCAGGGGTCGGGTAGTGGTCGAACTCGTTCAAGAGGGCGACGAGTTCCTCTCGGCGAGACGGATCCTGTGCCGCTTGCCGTGGAGTGAGCCCATGCAATGCCGGGATCGACTCATCAAGCCAAGCCATCTCCCGCTCTCGAATAAATGTATCGAGTGCGGTCTGTACCTCACTCGAGGCGATCTGCTCCTCCGTTACCTCCCGTCCTCTTGAGGTAGGCGTCAACAACACGTCCTGTCCATCCCGTCGTACCTCCTCAAAATCCCTCTGTGTCGCCTCGACGATCTCAAGGTCTTCGAACGCTCCCATCAGCATTCCTAAGATGGTCTCCTCGCGCTCCACGGCATTCGTCGTGACCACCAACCGGTCATCCACTCGCTCGAGCCAACCGCGCACCATCCCATGCGACGCGCTCTGATCGATGACATGCCAACGTTCTCCCTGTACGCGCTCGAACAGCTCATCGAAGACTGGTATCATCTCCTCCCAACTGGTGGTCTGCGGGACAAGCACACTCTCGCAGAATACGATTTTCTCATCATCGAAGGTCCTCATCTCGACAGGAGTTGCCATCGAGCTGATCCAAGCAGCGAGTTCGATCGGGCCACCCCCCGTGCTAAGAGTGCCCAACAGGGTCTCTCTCTGTATCGCTGACAACCGCAGTGGAATACCGATGATCTGAAACCCTGTCCCCGCCGGAACCACGCGAACATAGAGGTAGTCACCTACGCTGATCTCACTCGCCATCGACCGCTCTTGCACCACTCGCGAAAGACCACTGATGGTATCGAGCATCGTGATGGAGGTATCACGATCGATCGTAACGACTTGCCACAGTGATGGACCAATACCGACCCACTCGCGGACCAATTGACGCTCATCAGCTGGCAATAGCATGCCACGGGTGCTGAGAAAACGTTCTACCATCTCTGTGCTCATTGCCATAAGATCGATAAGGAGTGGGAGCGTTGCGCCTCGGAGAGCCTCCACCTCGCTATCGTCTAGGGTCTCCATGATGGGCCGTGCAAGATCTTGATTTTGGGGCCGGAGCGCAAAGGTGACGATCTTTTGGTAGAGTAGGCCAATTCTTCTCTCAATCGGTCGAGTCCCATCGCCCAAACAACACTGTTTGTACTTGCGCCCCGATCCGCAGGGGCATGGGTCGTTGCGTCCGACCCCTCGGAAGGGCTGGGACAGAAGATCCTGCAGGTAGGCACGCTCGGGCTCGTCTTCATCGATCCCGGCCCTCGCATAGAGCCCATCGGCACGACGTAGGTCACCGCTATCGCTCACATACCAGGCCAACTCCTCCAAGGCTGGACGATACCAAGGGTCCAACCTGACCGCCATCTCGAGTTCTTGCTGGGCCTCTACCACCGCACCATCGCGCTCTAGGTTGAGTGCCTGTAAGTAGTGGGTTTGTGCCGACTCCAGTCCAGCGGCACTCAGCTTCGCAAGAAATGCGTCAAGAATGGGACTGCGCTCATCACTGTCCTCGAGAATGGTATCGCCCAGTGCTGGCGCCACGCTTTCATGCGCAAGATGGCCCAAGATAACCCGGCCCAACTGCTCATCATCATCGTCACCAGAAGTGTCATCATCATCGGCGGAGTCATCATCGGCCAGCGCTCCCAGCAGATAGACGAGCACTTCTGTAAAGGCTGTCTCGCAGCAACGGTCAAAACCAAACTGCTGCGCGATGGTGTTTCTGACCATCCCATTTGCACTGGGCTCATCGCCAGCCAGATAGACGACCGAACCGATAGCCCTCAAGCCAGCACGCTCACACAGGTCGGTGATGGGTGGCACCGGAGTACGAAAGAGGGTCGGGTCACGCGCCAAAACCTCAAGGAGAAGTTCGATGCAGTCGAGTGGCTCTCCAGCTTCACTGATTTCATCGAATGCCTGCCGAATCGCCTCCTCCTCGCGGACACCATCACCGATGTGCTCACTCAAACCAATAGCGATCACACCATCGCGGCGCGATAACACCGCCAGCGAGGGTTCGTCGATACTTCGCAACCAATCCGGACCCCCCGAGTAGAAGAACTTTCGCTCTGCATCCTCGTCTTCAACAAAATCAAGGTCTGAGCCCGCCTCAAATGAAAGCTCACCGCCACCAGCCAGTGGGATGTTGTCGACCAGGTCGCAGTCGATGAGTGCCAAATCAGGGAAAGCTTCGAGTGCCCCATGCTCAAGCTCGAATGACGTCACCCAATGAGAGAGCCAGATACCATCGAGCATGACTGCGAGTGCGATCACCATCCCATTGGCGCTCAGCCAGAACTCGCCAGTCGAGGCGAGCTCCTCTCGAAGTATCTCTGTGAGCTCTTCACCGGAGATCTCTGCGAGCGAGGTGAGATCCTTCCGGTCGCGCAGACGAGCGGCGAGGACACCGATGGGCAACGAATCGCTACCAAGTTCCTCCAGGACAGCGTTAATCAATTCATCATCGAACTCCATCTCATTCACGCTACCAAAGATCTGAGCACGCATTGCGAGTATCGTGGCATATCATCCCTGATTGTTCTCACGACGTTGCCCTGCTTCCGTTGCGCGAAGCTTCTGAAAAACAACTCGCCAAGATTTGCTCTTCATCCATTGTCTCTTTGGGACCCGTTTCACCTCCCATGCGCTGTTGGCGGACATCCAAAACTGCATGCTGGCGGCCAAATAATTGCACGCTGGCGGCCATCAAAACTGCATGGCATTGGTGGGTTCCTAGGGGCCTAGGTACAGGCGGGTGCACATCCACAACAACAAGGCAGG
>NZ_DAHXOI010000034.1 GCF_027364955.1 Ferrimicrobium sp. | reverse complement strand
CATCCCCAAGGCACACACCAACTCCCCCTCATCTACGAGGGGGAGTTGGTGTCTTTGCATGCACACTCCCCTGATGGTCTAGACGCCAATCCCTGCAAAGGAGAGGCCAGCCAATACCAGAATGATGAGGCCTGCCAGCGTGTAGAGCAGCCGCTGTGAGAGGTGCTGCGTGAAACGGGTGAGCGCCACGGCCGTTGTCAGCGAGATGCCCATCCCGAGTGTGGCGGCGAGCCCCACCCAGATCGGTGCGCCGGTAGCCAATGAGAAGCCAGCCGTTGTGGCCTGGGTGACATCGCCGAGTTCGGCAAGGAAGAATATCACAAAAATCTTTAACCAGCTGCTTGATCGTTGATCTTCCTCTGATTCTTCCTCCTCTCCTCGGAGAGCCTTCCAGAGAAGCAACCCTCCGATGCCGGTCAGGACGATGCCGGTAACGAGGTGGATGATGGAGCCCTTGAGGATGAGCCTGATCGAGTTGGCGATGAATGCAACGATGAAGGCCTCTAGGCCGACGGCGCTGACGGCGGCAGAGATGGTTTTTGTTGCGCCATTGCGTCTGCTCAAAAGCACGGCTGCGACCATGGATTTGTCGGTGAGCTCTGCGGCGAGCGTTATGACCAGGATGAGGAGAAACTCAGTAATGTTCACGATCGCAGCTCCTCACCGTGGCACTCCATCGCTTCGTAGCAAGAGAGATGATGGCCCGGTTGTACGGGAGATACTGCAGGAGCGCGGTTGCGAGGAATCATCCGTAGCGAGGCGCCCCTCTCTTGATCAGCGATTCGGGGCTCTGGCGATGGGTGCTTGGTCGGTGCGCTTGATGTGGGTGGCCGTGTCGACGATAAGAGTGGGGACGGCGACCCCAACTTCGTTGGATCGGCGACATGACAGGGTGGCCGCAGGAGAGATCGTAGGTGAACACCGGCGGTGACCGGACCACCGACACCTGCTGGGTTGACCAACCCCCATTGTCTGCGCTTTGTTGCTGAGACTCCAAGCTCGACGCTGTCGCCAACCCCCGTCAAAGTGCGTAGGGTCAACGTTGCCTGGGCGAAGCACCATGATGGCGAGGAGGCACGTTGTGGGCTCCATCGTCTGGCAAGGACAGGGTTGTGCAGTGGAGTCCTCCGCATGAGGTGCGAACAGATGGGTGTCATAGGAACCACTTCGTCATCAGAGCCGCCCTGCTATGCGTAGGAATGTCGTGGGCGAGGGGGGACTTGAACCCCCACGAGGTTGCCCTCACAGGAACCTGAATCCTGCGCGTCTACCAATTCCGCCACTCGCCCAGCGCACTCATCATAACCCGTGCAATGACAATCTGCTATACTCCTTGACTTATCAGGGACAAAAGAAGGCGACTTTCATCGATTCCTGGTTATAGTGCTAATGGAGTGGGTCTCGAATCGTTCGAACGTAAGATCGCGGCTGTGGTGGAGTCAATCTTCGCCAAGGGAAGTCCGCGTGGCATTGAACCAGCTGAGCTGGGTCGTAGGCTCGTGCGCGAAATCGAACGGTCGAGTCGGGTCGGGGTCCGTTCTAGCATCGCTCCGAACGTGCTTACTGTCGGACTTTCGGCCGAGGATCTGCAGGAGTTGAGGCCACTACGCAGCCGCGTCGAGAGTGAGCTGCGGGTTTTGGCCGAAGAGACGGTGGATGGTGGAGATTACGAACTTCTGGGACCGATCGCCCTTCAGCTTGTTGAAGATCCGGAGCTCAAGTCAGGGACGTTCTACATCGATTGTGGCTTTCGTGAGGAACAGGGTTTTGCTGACCGGTGTCAACTGGTGCTCCAAGACGGTTCACAGATCAAACTCGGTTCGGGAACACATGTGATCGGTAGACTCGCCGGATCTGCGATCTTTGTTGACGATGCGAGGGTCTCCAGGCGGCACGCAGAGATTGTCGTCCAGGACGGTCACGTAACGATCTTCGATGCTGGGTCGACCAATGGCACCTTTGTGAACGGTTCGAAAATTTCGCGGCCGACTGAACTCAATTCGGGAGATGTCGTGACGGTAGGGACGACGGATCTCACGGTACACAAGGGTTAATCGATGCCGCTTCTCCTACTCAGCGCGCTGAAGTACGCGCTCATCGCTCTGATTTGGCTGTTCTTTCTGTTCGCGATGCGTGCGGTCTGGCGGGAGACGAGACGACAGGCACGAACGACGGTAGCGACCAATCTCGTGGCCGTTCCAGTGAATGAACCGGCACCAAGAGTGAGTGCCGTTGGCACGCATCCAGACAAGAGTGCAGGGAAGGTCTTGGCGTTGGAGGGTCCTTATACAGGGAAGACCTTCAACTTCGAGACCCCGGCGCTCATCGGTCGTGATGCTGGTTGCTCGATTGTGCTGGCCGAGGATACTTTCGTCTCACAGCGACATGCTGAGATCTATTGTGAACGTCGCCACGTGATCGTGATGGACCTTGGGTCGAGAAATGGTACCTTTGTCAATGGCGACCCAGTCCAAGCACCGATGCGGGTCACGAAGGGTGATGTGATTCAACTTGGCAAGACGGCGTTGAAGGTAGTGGCCAAGTGAAGGTGACGTACGCTGCGGCGACAGACCCAGGGCGTGTTCGTGCCCAGAACCAGGACCGCCTGTACGCAGATGGTTCGGTCTTCATCGTCGCTGATGGCATGGGAGGCCACGCCGGTGGTAACGTTGCCGCCGAAGTCGCCGTTAGTGAGACGGTGGCATCACTAAAGGCCGGGCATGAGCCCGAAGAGGCAATCCAGACCGCGAATCGTTCCATACTGGAACGGGCAGCGATCGACGTTGCCCTCGAAGGCATGGGCACGACCCTGACGATGGCTCTCATGGATCTCGATGATGCGCAGGTCGACCTCTTCAATGTTGGCGATTCGCGGGCGTACCTCCTGCGGGAAGGACGCCTGACGCAACTGACCAATGACCATACTTACGTGCAGGAGTTGGTTGATGCTGGTTCTATCACCCACGAACAGGCAACCACCCATCGGGCTAGACACGTCTTGACGCGAGTCGTCGGTGTCGCCTTGGATGTGGAACCTGATCATTTTCGGGTGCCTGTGCAGTTTGGTGATGTCCTACTCCTGTGCTCGGATGGTCTCATCAACGAGGTGACCAACGCAGAGATCGCTCAAGTTTTGGGGAGTAGACTACCGCAAGAGGCGGTCGAAACCTTGGTCCACATGGCGAACAATCATGGCGGCAGTGACAACATCACCGTCGTGGTCGTGCGCCTGGGAGACCCTGACCGCGAGCCGGTGTTGTTGGCCCAGGAGGGTCAACGCTTGGCTGAGGCACCACAGGTGGTTCCCCAAACTGAGCGATCCCTGAAGACGAATCGGATCCCTTCACCGTTACCTGCGAACATGACCGAACGCTCGGCCATTTCGCGTCCGTTGATCCGCGCAACTCTCTTTGTCTTCCTTTTAGTTCTCTTCGCTGGAGTCGTGGTGCTCGCGATCGATATCTATGCCCAGCATTCCTATTTTGTTGCGGCCTTCGGCGATCGAGTGGCTATCTATCAGGGAAGACCCGGTGGGGTGTTGTGGTTCAACCCCCATATCGTGGATCTCACCAACATTCGGCTCGCCCAACTTGCCGAAGGCGTACGTTCCCAGATCCAACATCGGATCACTGAAGGTTCACTGACGCAGGCGAAGCAGTTTGTCCGCAATGCGACCCAGCAGTTCCACTCGACCACAATCGCCTTTGGAGGTATCGGGTGAGACGACGCATCACCTTCGTCGGGGCGCTGTTTTTGGTGATTTTTGCGCTGCTCTTCCTCCAGCTCAATGATCTTCAGATTGTCAAGGCGAGTAGTCTCGCAGAGGCGCCTGGCAACTACTCGGCGATCATCAAGGCCTTCTCAACACCACGAGGTGCAATTCTGACCGCCAACGGACAGGTGATGGCGATGTCAGTGCCGTCGAACTCACAGTATAAGTATCAACGGGTCTACCCCCATGGGTCGCTCTACTCCGATGTGACGGGTTATTACTCGTTGATCTACGGGACCTCGGGGCTTGAGGACGAATACAACCAATACCTCCAAGGAAAGGTGGCGGCGCCGAGCTCGTTCTCGCAATTGCTGACGAAGAGCTACTCCACCGACTCCGTGGTGACGACCTTGCAGTCGAAGCTCCAGCAAACGGCGTACCAAGCCCTCGGCTCGCTGAAAGGGGCAGTGGTCGCGCTGAATCCTCAGACCGGAGCGGTGCTTGCCATGGCGTCGAATCCGACCTATAACCCGGCACCCCTCGCATCGCCCAATGGAACGACCGAGGAGGATGCGTGGAAGAGCTATCTCGCGAATCCCGAACAGCCCCTCTTGAATCGGGCGATTTCTCGGGCCTATCCCCCTGGTTCGACCTTCAAGATCGTTACGACATCCGCGATCTTTGATCACGACCCGAAGCTAGCCCGCGTCAACTTCCCCCCGGTGGCGACGATTGCCTTGCCTGAGACTACCCATCGCCTTCACAACTACGCCTACGAGGTCTGTGGTGGGGAACTCCCTGTTCTTCTCGCGGTCTCGTGTGATACAGGCTTTGCGCAGATCGGTTTGCGACTCGGGGCCTCGAACCTCCATGCAGAGGCGGAGAACTTTGGTTTCAATCAGGTGCCTCCGATCGATCTTCCCGGCGCCGCTGCCTCAACCTTTCCTCCGGTATCCTTCTTCTCGCAGAACCTTCCCCAGCTCGCCTTCTCCTCGATTGGACAGGGAGATGATCAGGCAACCGCGCTGCAGATGGCCCTAGTTGGCTCAGCTATCGCCAACAATGGATCCATTATGGTGCCACACTTGCTGTCTCGCATCATCTCAAGCCAAGATGCAACGGTTGAGTCCTATCAACCCAAAGTTTGGAAGGTCGCGACCTCTCCCTCGACTGCGGCAAAAGTTACCCAGCTCATGGTGGGAGTCGTGAAGAACGGAACGGCTACCGGGATCGCCTTGCCAGGCATCGAGATTGCAGCAAAGACCGGTACGGCTCAGACAACCTTGACACGACACTCCAATATTTTGGGTCAATCCGATAACTGGATGGTGGCGTTCGCCCCTGCTCAGGATCCAAAGATTGCGGTCGCGGTGGTGGTGCCGAAGCAGGCTGGGCTGTCGGCGAATCCAACGGGAGCACAGTACGCCGGGCCGATTGTAAAGGCGATGATTGCCGCAGCGCTAGGAGTCAAACCGTGAAAGTTGGGCGAGATGACTGAAGAACAGCAAGTCCAGACGTTTGGAACACGTTATCGACCTGAGCGTCTGATCGCTCGCGGTGGGATGGCCGATGTATACGAGGCACGCGATCTTCTCCTGGATCGTCTTGTTGCCCTGAAGGTTCTCTTCCCTGAACTCTCGACGAACCCTACTTTCGTGGAGCGTTTTCGCCGCGAGGCACAGTCGGCGGCGGCGCTTTCTCACCCCAATATCGTCTCGGTCTACGATTGGGGCCCGGCGAACTCCACCTATTTTATCGCCATGGAGTTGGTCACTGGCTCGACACTGGCCGACGTGATTCGCGAGTCGGGTAGGGTGGCACCCGGTCGTGCGGCCGTGATCGGCGCAGACGTCGCGCTAGCTCTTGCCTTCGCTCATCGCCACGGTGTCGTTCACCGTGATATCAAACCATCGAACGTCCTTCTCACCGAAGACGGCATGGTGAAGGTCGCTGATTTTGGCATTGCCCGCGCGGTCACCAATGACGAGGATCTCACCCAAACCGGAGCAGTGCTCGGAACCGCCACCTATATCTCTCCCGAGCAGGCACGTGGTGAGGATCTCGACGGGCGGAGTGATCTCTATTCGCTTGGAATCGTCATGTATGAGATGCTGACGGGCTCTGCTCCATTCTTGGCGGAGACTCCCATCGCTGTTGCCTACAAACATGTCACCGAGCGCCCAGCCGCTCCGCGCTCGATCAACCCGGCGATTCCTCCGGCGCTCGAGACCATTGTCCTCAAGTGTCTCCAGAAGGACCGAGCGAATCGCTACGCCGATGCGAGCGAACTGCGTTCTGACCTGCTCCGCTTCCTCGACGACCGGCCGATTCGAGCGGGCACGGTCGAGATGGCTGCGGTCGCTGATGCGACGATACTGGCCAACGCCGTCACCGAGACGAGCGCGAGGACCCAGTTCCTCACCCCAATCCAGTCCACCTCATCTATCCCGATCGTCGGCAGTGGTGGGCCTCCGCCACAGCAAGCCAAACGGCACCGAGTGTGGCCGTGGATCCTTGCCATCATCGTGATTCTTCTTTTGGCTGGCTTGGGTTTTGCCTTTCGCAAGAAACTCCTCGCGTCCTCCACGAAGCCAAAACCAACTGTAGCGACTGTCCTTGTGCCGAATGTGACCGGTGCTGGAGAGCAGGGCGCAACCTCGGCGCTGAGCCGTGCTGGCCTGCAGTCTGATATCCAGTTCAAGAACTCATCGCAGTCATCTGGGACGGTGATCGGCGAGCACCCAAACGGTGGAACCCGTGCCAAAAAGGGTTCAACCGTGACGCTCGTAGTTTCAAGCGGTCCAGCCTCGGTAACGGTGCCAAATGTGAAGGGCCAGTCTTCGACGACTGCGGAGGCGACCCTTCTGGCAAAGAGCTTCAATGTCTCGACCAACTATAAACACGCGTCGGCCTCCCAGGGGACGGTGATTGGCGAGTCGCCATCCGCGGGCCAATCGGTGGCTAAGGGTTCCACCATTGTTCTGACGGTCTCGAGCGGACCATCACAGCTGACGGTGCCAAACGTCGATGGCGAGAGTGTTGCGTCTGCCTCAAACAAGTTAGGCGCTGACGGCCTCCAGGTTGGCACGGTCACCTATCAGGCGAGCTCGACGGTGGCGAGCGGCGAGGTGATCCAAACAACACCGACATCGGGTTCTCAGGTAGCACCGAACAGTTCGGTGAACCTTATCGTCTCGTCGGGGAGTACCACCGCGGTGCCAAACGTCGCTGGTGATAGCGTTTCGCAGGCGACGACAACGCTCCAGAATGCGGGCTTTACCGTCGCTTCGCAGAATCAGTACCAGGCGAGCTCGACGGTGGCGAGCGGCGATGTGATCCAAACAACACCGGCCGCAGGAACCCAGGAACCCCCGAACACCTCGATTACCTTGACGGTCTCAAGCGGAACGTCGCCGACAGGTCCCACGGGTCCGGGCGGAGGGGGAGGGACAGGACCGCCTTCGGCGGCTGGTTAGGCAGACTCCGAGGCCAGGATCGTCCAAGGCTGGTCTGGTACACGTAGCTTCCCTTATTGGGCTGCAGCAGCCGGTTGTTCCTCTTGGATCGTGGTGTGGGCTGCTGGGCCTCGCGTTGCTGCTGGGTAGTAGCACGGCATGCGGATCTAGGAGATCACCGACCTAGGAAGTTCGCGATCATCTGAAGTCCCTCGTCAGAGAGGATCGATTCTGGATGGAATTGAACGCCCTCGATGGGTCGTTCCCGATGTCGGAGTCCCATAATGACCCCGTCTGTCGTGGTACTGGTGACCTCAAGACTGCCCGGAATTGTCGCTGGATCCACCACCAGTGAGTGGTAGCGCGTCACCGTCAACGCAGCCGGGAGTCCAAAAAACACCCCTTGGCCGTCATGCGCAATAACCGAGGTACGTCCGTGCATCACCCTCTGGGCGCGCACCACACTTGCCCCGAAAAACTCTCCAATCAACTGATGGCCGAGGCAAACTCCGAGAACGGGGGTCTCCGTCTGCTGCTTGAGTACCGTGATGCCACCCCGCGATGAGGACGGTCTTCCTGGCCCTGGTGAGATGATGATTGCATCGGGATCTCCAATGAGATGGGGCTTTTCGGCGATGACATCCTCGCGGACGACGGTTGGGTTCGCACCGAGCGCTCCCACGTACTGGGCGAGATTGTAGACAAAGGAGTCATAGTTGTCGATGATGAGGACGTCGTTGAGCACCTTTATCATCGTAGCTAGACTGGGGGAGTGGGTAATCCGAAAAAGGCGAAGCGCGCCAAGAGTGGCCGCTACACGCCACCGAAACCTCGCCCAACGCAATCACGGAGCAACCAGATATATCTCTATCTGTTCATCGTCTTGGCGCTCGGTGGGGCGCTGATGATCGTCCTCAATTTTCTGTTGGTATTGCCCTACTCGCAGAGCGGCTGGTACACGATCGGTGGGCTCATTCTTCTCGCTGGGTCCTTCTACGCCGCAACCAAATATCGCTGAAACCGATCATTTCAGCCAAGGAAACGACAGCCAACCTCAACAGTGGCGAGCTGGTCCCTCCTTGAGATTGTACGGGAGAGCTGGTTGTTATCCCAACCGTTCGATGACATAGGCGTTGGCCATGCCGCCACCCTCGCACATGGTCTGCAAACCATAGCGACCACCGCTTCGTTCGAGTTCATTCACTAGTGTTGTCAGGAGCCGAGTTCCCGATGCACCTAACGGATGCCCGAGAGCGATCGCGCCACCGTTGACATTGACTCGATCGAGGTCGGGGTGCAGTTCTGCTGCCCAAGCGAGGACGACCGATGCAAAGGCTTCATTGATCTCGACCAGATCTATCTGGTCGAGGGTGAGGTGCGCCTTCTCCAGTGCGCGTTGTGTCGCCGGGATCGGAGCAGTCAGCATCAGGACCGGGTCGGAGCCGACTACGGCGAAGGAGACAAATCGGGCACGGGGTGTGAGCCCGAGTTGTTCTGCCCGCTCGCTACTCATGATGAGTGCGGCAGAGGCGCCGTCGGTAATCTGCGAGGAGTTGCCGGCGGTTATCTTGCCATCTTCCTTGAAGGCTGGACGCAGGCCGCCGAGGGCCTCAAGCGAGGTGTTAGGCCGGATCCCCTCATCGACGTCGAGTAGGGCGCCCGTTGGACGCCCCTCGCTGTCGCGTACTTCGATGGGTAAAAGCTCATTCTTGAAGCGACCCTCGGATGTTGCGCTGGAGGCGCGTTGCTGGCTCTGCAGGGCAAAGCGATCGAGTTCTTCGCGGCTCAAACCCCACTGGTCGGCGATCATCTCGGCGGAGAGGCCCTGATGGACGAGTCCACCTCGATCAGCGTAACGGGCTGCGAGCGTCGGGCCAAAAGGAGCACCGGGCCCTTGAGCCATTGAGGAGCCCATGGGTACGCGGCTCATCGACTCGACTCCGCCAGCGATGATGACATCCGCTGCACCCGCCATGATCGCTTGGGCCGCGAACGCAGCTGCTTGCTGTGAGGAGCCACACTGTCGATCGACGGTTGTTCCAGGTACCGATTCGGGCAGGTGTGCTGCGAGCGCAGCGTTGCGAGCGATATTCGCCGACTGTTCACCCACTTGACTCACACAGCCAAAGATTACGTCATCGATTGTGGCTGGGTCGATGGAATGGCGGTCCAAGAGGCCCTCGATCGCAAAAGCGGCCAGATCAACGGCGTGCCAGCCGGCGAGACTCCCGTTGCGTTTTCCTCCCGGTGTACGGACGACATCAACAATGACTGCATCACGCATGTGCTACCCCTTTGCCTTCTTGTATCCACTGTAGCCCAGGCCGAAGCGTCGTGCACGGCAGCGTCTTCATCCGAACGCGAGGCGATGATCCCGCGTCGGTAGTGTTGAACTACCCAACGATGAGTGGGGTAACCGCAAAGCGGTCGACATCGATAAGGCCGCGGTCGGTCAGCTTCAGGGAGGGGATGACCGACAGTCCGAGGAACGAAAGTGTCATGAACGGTGCCTCAAGCGAGGAACCGAGGGTTTGGCGCACGATGTTTTGGGCGAATGTGACCTGTTGTCCGAGTTCCGTGACGGGGACATCGGCCATGAGCCCGGCAATCGGTAATGGAACCTCAGCAAGGATCTCGCCGTTAAGGCAGACGGCTTGACCCCCGCCGATTGCAGCGACATGATTGGCTACGGTTGCCATGTCCTGGCGCCCCTGTTCGGTGTTTGCCCCCACCACCATCAGATTGTGGGCATCATGGGCGACGGTCGAGGCTATTGCCCCGCGCGCGAGACCAAAACCTAGGAGGTAGCCATGACCCCGTCGGCCGGTCGCTCGATGGCGTTCGATGACGCTCAGCTGATTGAGGGTTGGGTCGTCGTTTGTGTAGGTGACGAGCTCTGATCCCGTTCCAAGGGAGTGCTCGACGACGCGAATAACGCGAATGGTCTGGCCTGGGAGTACTTGCGTTCGAAAGGCGTTTGTGTCCAACGGCTCCTTCAGGTGCACAGTGCCGAGCAGCGTCGTCAATGGCTTGACGTGACGAAGGCTGACGGTCAAGGCACCCTTGCGCGCAACAACTTGCCCGCGCTGGAAGACGATTTCGGGGACGAGCGTCTCCATGGTGGTGTAGACGTTGAGATCTGCCTGATACCCAGGCGCGACGAGGCCAAGATGGCGAAAACCATGGTACTCGGCGGCGTTGACCGTGGCCATGGTGAGTGCGTCTTCAAGGGTGATACCTGCCTCGCGAGCGACCTCAATGCAGTGATTGACGTGCCCACGGGAGACGATGAGATCAGGTTCTCTGTCGTCGCTGCACAGGGCGACTCGTGAGGTGCCTGATTCGATTACCGTTTTAGCAAGGTGGGCGAGATTCTGGCTCGCGGAACCGTGTCGTAGGAAGACCCACATCCCCTTACGGCGCTTCTCGATCACCTCGTCGTAGGACAGCATCTCGTGATCAGATTCGACTCCTGCACAAAGGTAGGCGTCAAGGGCGCTCCCGGTGATCCCCGGGGCGTGGCCATCGACCCTGCGCGAGCCAGCCGCCGCTATCTTGGCGAGTAGATCGGGGTCGCCAGCGATCACGCCGGGAAAGTTCATCACTTCAGCCAGCCCAACCCCATTGGGTTGGGCCAGTATGGTGCGAATATCCTCAAGGTCAAAGAGGGCGCCAGGGCTCTCAAACTGGGAGGCAGGCACGCAGGAGGAGGCGGAGAAGCCGAAGGTAAAAGGGAGACCCTGCGCGGCTTCGATCATCGCCATCACGCCTTGCCGTCCGAGTACGTTTGCCATCTCATGTGGATCATTCGCTACAGCGGTGGTCCCCCAGGGGAGAACCGCCGCCACAAAGTTTGGGATCCAAAGCTTGGTCGACTCGATGTGCATGTGGGCATCGATGAAGCTCGGTGTGACCCAGGCACCGTCGAGGTCAAGCGTGTCGATGGCCTCTCGGGCGCCCCAGCCAACGACGGTACCATCAGCGATGGCGATGTCGGTGTGGATCCACTCCTTGGTGGTGCCCACAAAGAGGCGAGCATTTTGGAGTAGCAGATCACAGGGAGCGTCTCCGCGGGCCTTGGCGAGCAGTGCCGGTGAATGTCGGCGGTAGTCTTCGAACACTGTTTTAGTGTAGTTGCCCGTAAATAACCATAGAGAGCACAAGGAGTTCATCAGTTTGTCACAGCGAGCGACTGACTCTTCCGGTACGCTGGTGTCGGTGTTGTTGCGCTTTGGTGGGAGAGGGTGGTAATGAAGAAGGCGTTAGAGGTTCCGGTAGCGGAGTCCGGGAGTCTGATCGAGACCCGCGGGATCGATTTTGTCCCAGAGTCAGAACGCTGGGCACGTCCTCGCGATCTCTTCTGGATGTGGGCTGGGGCCCTGTTCAACGTCGAGTATGTCGTCTACGGAGCGCTGGCCATGAGCTTTGGACTCTCCTTCGCTCAGGCAGTGGGTATCATCCTGATCGGCAATCTCTCGTTCTTTCTTTTAGGGCTCACCAGTCTGCAAGGACCTGATGCGGGCACGACGACCTTCACCATCAACCGTGCGGCTTTTGGTCCGAATGGTTCCAAGCTTCTCTCCTTCTTCAACTGGTTGACCCAGGTCGGTTTCGAGACCGAGGGACTCGCCCTGATCGTCTTGGCCGCCATTGCCCTGTTCCATCAAGGCGGTATCGATGCCGGCACCGGTCTCAAGATCGTCTTTATTCTGGTTGCGGCCCTGATCCAACTCGTCCTCCCCCTCTTTGGGCATGGGGCGATTCTTCGGACGATGCGAATCCTCTCGGTGCCGTTCCTGATCCTGTTTGCCTTGATGGCTGGACTCTCACTGGGGAAGTTAAACGTGCACTCTGTTGCCCATGGTGCGAGCTGGCAGGTCATGTTTGCCGTCCTCGCGGTCATCATCTCGGCATCTGGGCTTGGATGGACAGAGAATGGCAATGACTTCTCTCGCTATCTGCCGCGCAGCGCCTCCAAGTCCAAGACGGTCATCTGGGTGTTCCTCGGTACTGCCATCCCCTCCATCCTCTTGATGACGCTGGGTGCTGCTATCTTCACCTTTGTCCCGAGTGCGACAAACCCGATTAGCGGGCTTCCTCAAGCCTTCCCAGCCTGGTTTCTCACGCCATATCTGCTAGTCGCCATCCTGCAGCTCTTTGCGATCAACAGCCTTGATCTCTACTCCTCTGGCGTGACGCTGCAGGCGTTGGGCCTCAAACTCACACGCCTCCAGGCTGTGGTCCTCGATACGGCTATCTGTGCGGCGTTGACGGCGTACGCAACTTTCTCCAATAGCTTCAACACTCTCCTCGGTGATTTCATTCTGTTCATCATTGTCTGGGTGGCCCCGTGGACGGCGATCTATCTTGTTGACTGGCTATTGAGACGTCGGCGCTATGATGCGGGTGCGCTCCATGAGGACCGTGGCGGGCTGTACTGGTCGAATAACGGTGTTCACTGGCCGGCGATTGTCGCCCAACTACTCGGTATGCTCGCCTCTCTCTCGGCGATCAACACCACCATCTTTGTTGGTCCACTCTCCAAGGTAAGCGGAGGTGCTGATTTCTCAGTGTTCACCGGCATCATCGTCGCAGCAGGGGTCTATTGGTTGCTTGCACATAAGTCGGTTCGTCTCCAAGAGGCCACAAAGGCCTAACCCGGCGTGCCTCGACGATCCTGAAGCGTCTCAACTCCCACACGCGAGCGACCGTCGCCTCGATCGATGATACGCATAACGTCCACACGTCCGAGTTGCTACTACCCCAGATCCCAATCAATGCCAGATCTTTGAGTCCTCAGGGATTCACGGCCCCTTGCCGAGGTACGCCAACATAGTCGCCATTTTGTAGTGCCCTATCCAGTGGGATCAACCCTCTGAACTGGGAGCCGTGGGGCGGGGATCGAAAGATATTGCAGACCCCATATCGACCCGTGGCTCAGATCGACCGATCAGTGAGTCTTCTGCTTCTTGGGCAACGGAGCGCTCTCGGCTACCAACCGCTTCCTGACTTCGAACTCGTGCTCGAACCGGTTGAGGTTGTCGAGGCATAGGTGGATCCCCCGCCCGATGAGGTGATCGCTTTGCCGGTTGGGCTGACGACGTACCAGTGGCCTCCAAAGGCGTTAATACCCTCTCCGTTGATTTGGTGAGGACCGGTATCGCTGGCGAACGTGTAGAGAGGATGGCCGTCATAGGTCACCTGCTTTTGGCCATTGGACCGGGTGATAGTTCCCACCAACGTTGATGACGCGCCGCCGGAGACGGTCGGCACTCCGATCACCGGGGGCCAGGCTTTGGCGCAGGCACCGGTGCAGTTGGATTTTCCCTTGGTGTCGCCAGTGAAGAGGTAGTAGGTCTGGCCAGCTTTTGAGGTCAGTATCGTCCCATAGCCAGAGGAGCTTGAGGTGGCGACGGTGGCGCCACTCGAGATGGTTGAGGCGTTAGAACTCTTCGCTGTCGTACTCGACGCAGAAGATTTGGTTGAGTTTGATGACGAGCTGGTGGTCGAGCTGCTCGACCCGCAGGCGGCGAGGGTCAGACCCGCAAGGCCTAAACCTATGGCTGCTAATCGGATATTCATGTTGATTCCTCCCCTTCGGTTTGATCACCGTCGATTAGGCGCTAATCGTTGGCAACGTCAACAAGGGGACGAGGGATGTATTCCTGTTCGATGGCATCAAGGGGACTGGAATCCTCATATCCGCCTTAGGATTTGGGTAGGAGGTAACTATGCAAGCGCCTCGCCCGATGAGGGGAATGAGAGATATTCTGCCAGGTGAAGCCGGAGTCCGACTCCATACTCTGGGGGTTATTCGCGATGCGTACCGTCAGCACGGATTTTTCGAGATCGAGACGCCTGTCGTTGAAACCCTGGAGACGCTGACCAGCTCTGGTGCCGGTGAGAATGAGAAGTTGATGTTCAAGGTGCTCAAACGTGGTGAACGCCTTGACACAGCGATCGCTGGGTCAGGAGAGGACCTCGCTGATGCTGCACTGCGTTTTGATCTCACCGTCCCCCTAGCACGTTTCTACTCGATCAACCAGTCAAAGCTACCCAAGCCGTTCTATGCGATGCAGCTCGGACCGGTCTTTCGCGCGGAACGACCCCAACGCGGACGCTTCCGGCAGTTTTTGCAGAGCGACATCGACGTGCTCGGTGATCCGAGCTTCTTGGCCGAGGTGCAGCTGTTGATCGCCGCCACCTCTGCGCTGCACAAGATCGGTCTTGAAGGATTCGAGATCCACCTGAACGATCGAAGGATTCTTGAGTTCATTCTTGGCAAGCTAGAGATACCAGAGGATCTCTACTCGACCGCGATGATCGCTCTTGACAAGCTGGACAAGCAGAGCGTCGCCGAGGTCGTAGCTGAACTGGAGGCCAAAGGCATCGGTACGGAGCATGCAACGCGCCTGGTGACGGTGCTCGGTCAACTGAGTGATGCCGCAAGCCTGAAGGCTTTGGCGGACCTTAGGGTGCCCAAAGAGTTGATCGCGAACCTCGCTGCGATCCAGCAACACGTGACCACCTCCGTCCGTGATGTCCCCGTCGTCTTTGATCCCTTGATCGTTCGAGGGATCGGGTACTACACCTCGACGGTCTATGAGATTATCCATCCTCAGTGGTCGGGTTCGATCGGCGGAGGTGGGCGTTATGACCAGCTCCTTGCCCGATTTGGTACAGATACCGCTGCCTGTGGCGTCTCACTGGGTTTTGAGCGCGTGGTAGGTCTGGTGGAGGAGCTTGGACTCTTGCGCGAGACGGGATCACGTCGGCTCACCGTGATATTTGAGCCAGAGCACCAGACCGCTGAGGCGCTCAGCAAGGCGCGTCATTTCCGGCGTGAAGGTTTCCTCGTTACGCTCTTGGCCCATCAGAGCGGTGCGCGATCACCGATGAAGCGACTTGCCCTGGCAGCGGAGGAGCTCAAAGCAGAGGGTTCGGTCGACAGCTTCTACCACTTTACGGTGGGATCTGATGAGGCGCCACGACTTCTCATGCAATAGATCTTGCCTGTAAGAGCGTACTAGCAAGAAAAGTTGCGAATTTTAACATTTCTGCCCACATTTTCGCCGTGGCTTTGGTAGTGTTAGAGCAGCGTCGTATCGTTGACGCATTGGTAGTCTCGATCTTGTATCGGGTCATGGCTCTTGAGGGGGTTCAATTGAAGAAGAGGTTTACAAGACATGCTGTCACCCTTGGTGCGGCAGGGATTCTTGGGATAGCAACCATGGCGATGGCCACGCCGGCGAGTTCGCTAACAGCTGCCCAAGCGCCCGCACCGAAAGTGACCGTTCCTGGTGGCCTTGCGCCTGCTATCGCCGCCAAGTCCACGCCGACGGGTACAACCTCTGGATCAACCCAGATGCGCGTATCGTTTATCCTGACTGGCCGCAATATCACGGCACTTCAGAGCGAAGTTGATGCAGGTTGGTCAGGACCGTATCTGACTACGGCGCAGTTCGCGCAACAGTATGGGCAGACGCCACAGTATGTCCAGAGTCTGATCGCTTATCTCAATTCGTTTGGTATTCATGCCCAGGTCATGGCGGACATGTTAGATGTGACCTCTCAGGGTACCGCAGCGCAATATCAGAACGCGCTCTCGGTGCTCTTTAACAACTACACGGTGCCAGCGTCTGGGGCAGCTCCTGCAGGAGGACCGGCACCCACTGGAGGGGTGCAACAGGTGTTCGCTACACCGCAAAACCCTCAGTTGCCCGCCAATCTCGCCGCCAACATCCAGGCGGTGTTGGGGCTGACTAACTATGCGCCCTATGAGTCGCTTTCCGTTCCGGCAAAGCCAGAGGCGACGCCAGGATCGACGATGGCGACGGGAGGTACCATTCCGACCGGCACAGCTCCGATATCGCAGCTGCCCCAGGCGTTCGAGTCTGACTATCACCTGAGTTCAGTGCTCAATGCGGGCAATGAAGGCCAGGGACAGACAATGGGGATCGTCACGCTTGCAAGTGTCGACCCGTCGGTTCCGGCCTATTTCTGGCAGAATGTTGCTCATATCGCGGTGCTCCCAAATCGGCTTTCGCTCGTCAATGTCGACGGTGGTGCCGGTGCGGTGAGTCTCAACAACGGTTCTGATGAAACCACGATCGATGTGGAACAATCGGGAGCGATTGCGCCACAGGCCAAGATCGTTGTCTATCAGGCTCCAAACACTGATTACGGCTTTGTTGATGCCTTTTACGAGGGTGCAAGCCAGAACGTCGCTGGTTCGCTCTCTGCGAGTTGGGGCGAATCTGAGACGGCGATCCAGTACTCGGTAGCCGCTGCACAGGAGTCCCCAGGGTACGCTGCCGCCTTCAACCAGGCCTTCTTGGAGTCAGCGGCCCAAGGCCAGTCTGACTTCGTCGCCTCGGGGGACCAGGGTGCCTATGATCCGACTGGCGACATCGGAACGTATAACCTCGGTGTCGACAATCCTGAAGACTCACCCTATGTCACCTCGGTGGGGGGGACGACGCTCCCTGGTAGTCAGGTCTATACCATCACCAAAACCAGCAAGACAGGTACCGTCACCACGACCGGTTATGAAGAGGTCAATATTCCCAAGCAGCTGACGTGGGGATGGGACTATCTGTGGCCGATGTATCAGGCTCTAGGTGCTGCGAACGAAACCGCTGCTGCTGGTGGTGCAATTGCAGGCTCTGGGGGTGGCTACAGCGTCCTCTTTGGGAACCCTTCGTATCAAGATGGCATCAGCGCTGACACGTACTCTGACTATGAGTTCATCAATCCGACTGCCTACGAAGAGATTCCGCCAACCAATCTGGAGCTCCCAACGAGCTTTACACTGAACCCGGCGCCGACGCTCAGCACCGGAAACATCAATGCTGGCTTCCGTGCTACTCCTGACGTAGCCTTCAACGCAGATCCACAGACTGGGTATGTTACCTACGATCCTCAGTTCCTGTCGGTTTATGGGTCTTCGTATGAAGACTTCGGTGGGACGAGTTTCATCGGTCCTCAGCTCAACGCGGTCACCGCTGACTACGAGAGTGCGTTGGGACACCGAATTGGATTCTGGAACCCGAATATCTATCGGTTTGCGGAGTCGACCAATTCGCCATTCCATCCATTGGACTCCAATACGGTCTATGGTTCGAGCTACTACTCAGGTAAGAATCACGGCAAGACACTCAGTATTAGCGGTGAGTTCACCAATACTAACGACTACTACACGGGCACGCCAGGGGCTATTTATAACCCTGGGTCGGGACTTGGGTACGCGAATCTGTCGGAGTTGTTGACCGATTTCGGCGCAGCTACTGGAGCACCGGCGGGACCTGGAGCACCGGCGGGACCTGGAGCACCGGCGGGACCTGGAGCACCGGCGGGACCTGG
>NZ_DAHXOI010000033.1:16251-18923 GCF_027364955.1 Ferrimicrobium sp. | reverse complement strand
CTGTGGGCAGGCCAGCCAGCCAAACCAACAGGTCGACTCATCTTCACTGCCCTCGCACGTCTGCGGCTAATACCAGCCAACGCAACGAGCCCACCCGAGATCCCACGGCCACCTCCTCTACAAGCACAGCTCCTCGAACTCCTCAGCGTCGATCCCCGTAGGCCCCGATAAAGAGTTGCAGGTCATGGTGGTGGGAACAGCAGTCCTGCATGTGCTGAAAGCCCGGCTAGCCTGCTGGTGTTGTTCGGGCGGGCACGGACAATGGAGCACAGGCGATCGGTGTCCGCTAGGATACGAAGAGTTTCTTCAGGAAAGGGGTGCCGCGGTGGAGCCAGAGGGTGCTCGCTCCAGTGAGAATCATGGTCCTTTAACAGGGCTCTTGGTCGCGGATTTTTCGCGGATTCTCGCCGGTCCTTATGCCACCATGCTCCTTGGTGATCTTGGCGCTACAGTGATCAAAGTTGAGGCACCATCTGGTGATGATACCCGCACCTGGAAACCACCAGTGCGTGGTGATATCTCGACCTATTATCTGGGGATTAATAGGAATAAACGCTCGATTGTCCTCAATCTGGGCGATGACGAGGATAGGGGGCTCGCGCAACAGCTCGCCGGGCGTTCTGACGTGTTGCTCGAGAACTTTAAACCGGGACAGATTGCTCGTTTTGGACTTGATTACGAGACCCTGTCTCAGCGGAATCCGGGGCTTGTCTTTGCATCCATCTCAGGTTTTGGGACGAGGCCACCGGGCTCGGAGATGATGGGATATGACCTGATGATCCAGGCGATGTCAGGACTGATGAGTCTGACAGGTGAGCGAGACGGGCCAGCCTATCGAGCTGGCATCTCGGTGATCGATATCATCGCTGGATTGCACCTTTCGATGGGCATTTTGGCAGCGCTCCATGAACGGGCGAACTCCGGTCTTGGCCAACACGTCGAGGTGAGCCTGCTGACCTCTGCACTATCTGGTCTCGCTAACCATACCGCGGCCGTAACCATGGGTGGGGTGGTTCCATTTCGCATGGGTAACGCACATCCGAGTCTCTACCCGTACGATCCCTTTGCAACCAAAGACGGCGAGTTGATCGTGATCGCCGCAAATGACGGACAGTTCCACTCGTTGACTACCGCTCTTGGAGTACCCCAACTCGCGGATGATCCAAGGTTCTGCCATAACGAATTGCGTACCGCCAATCGAGACCTTCTTGGTCCGATCCTCCAGGAGCGACTGCGCACCAAGACCTCTGATGAGTGGTTTACTCTTTTGACGGCTGTTGGCGTTCCATGCGCGCCGATCAACACCGTCGATCAAGGCATTGCGTTCGCCAAACAGGTTGGCCTTGAACCGACAGTTTTGGTGGGGGATGAGGAGAACCGCCTAGAGATGATTCGTAACCCGATCACCTTCTCCGCGACGCCGCCGAGTTATCGACATCCCCCGCCCGCACTTGGGGCTGACGGTGATGCGGTCCGTGCTTGGCTGCTTGGCGAAGCCGAACTTGATGAACCAACATGAGTGCAGGACGTGATCGATGCAGGCGATCTGTGTTTGGCGAACCTTGTTTGGAGACCGCTGGAGGGCTAACCCGGGAAACGTTCACGACCTTTAGGCTAGGCTACCGAGAGTCGCGCGAAGGAGGAGTTCACAGTGCAGCTAGGAATCATCGGGTTGGGCCGTATGGGGATGAATATGGGTCTCAGGTTGCAAGCAGGAGACGTCGAGGTCTTGGGCTATGATGCTTCGGCTGAGGCACGTCAGGCAGCCCAGAAGGAAGGGCTGTCCTGTGCTGGGAACCTAAACGAATTTGTCGAGGGCCTCACAACGCCGCGAGCGGTATGGTTGATGGTTCCTGCAGGCGTCACTGAACGGGTGCTCGACCAGTTGATCGAGGTCCTTGATCGCGATGACGTCGTCATTGATGGCGGTAATGGGTTTTACCGCGACGACCAAACGCACGCGGCGAAGTTGGCGAAGCATGGTATTCATCATATGGATGCGGGGACAAGCGGTGGTGTTTGGGGGCGCGAACGGGGTTATTGCCTGATGGTCGGTGGCGAAAAGAAGATTTTCGAACGAATCGAGAAGATCTTTGCGGTCTTAGCACCTGGTGTCGACTCAGCACCGCGAACGGATTCTGCCAGCAAGGTACGTCAGGCGGAGCTTGGTTACCTCTACTGTGGTGATCACGGCGCCGGTCATTTTGTGAAGATGGTCCATAACGGGATTGAGTACGGGATGATGGCGTCATTGGCCGAGGGTTTCGCGATCCTTCAAGGTGCTGATATTGGGACACGAGCCCAAGATGCGAGTGCCGAAGTGGCTCCGCTCCATGACCCGACCGCCTACCAGTACGACATCCCCGTGGCCGAGGTGGCAGAGTTGTGGCGCAGGGGGAGCGTCGTTGCCTCTTGGTTGCTCGATCTCGCTGCAGATGCGCTTCGACGTGATCCTACGCTCGACACCTTCAAAGGAAGAGTTTCAGACTCGGGTGAGGGGCGCTGGACGGTGAATGCAGCTATTGATGAGGGGGTGCCTGCCCCAACGATTGCCGCATCGCTCTTTTCGCGCTTCGCTTCCCAGGGTTCGGGAGCCTTCGCGGACAAGGTCCTGTCCGCCTTGCGAAAGGAATTCGGCGGTCACGACGAGTTGCCCAGCGCCTAGCGCTCAT
>NZ_DAHXOI010000033.1:0-16153 GCF_027364955.1 Ferrimicrobium sp. | reverse complement strand
ATTTGCCCAGCGCCTAGCGCTCATTTGCCCAGCGCCTAGCGCTCATTTGCCCAGCGCCTAGCGCTCATTTGCCCAGCGCCTAGCGCTCATTTGCCCAGCGACGCACTGATTCGCCCAGCGCGCGCCACGCCTAGCTCATTTGCCGTGGCGCTGCGCTTGTTCCATACGTTTGCGGATGAGTTCTCGTCGCTCCTTGAGTTCTCGGTAACTCAGATGCTCTATCTCGCCGTCAACCCCAAGGCTTGCTTTGAGCCCGCCGAGATCGATAGCGTTTGGTGAGACTTCCATACCGATGTCGGCAGAGATTTGTGTGCCATAGCGGGTCATGAAGTAGGACGCCAGATAGGTGATCTCCGCAAAGAGGTCGATTTCTGGTGCCAAGGTTGCGAGGGATGCATCGACAAAGATCATGTTCTTGACAAAGAGCATCAGTTCCTTTGGCAAACGGGCTCCGTAGCCGAGGAGGGCTTTGGTCAGTTCCTGAATCTCGGCGAGAATCTCCTCTGGCCGCATCTGTGTGGGGTCTTTGGTGGGCTCTTCAAGTCCAAGGTCGTCTATGACACCGCGGATGTCGGTGTCGACCGGGAGTGCCCCAAGATCAATAAGGGCCTGTATCTGGGTCGGTAGGTCATTCATCGACCCCCCCATGAGAAGTCGGAGAAAGCCAAGCCGCTTTGCCTCCGAGAGTCTGCCGGTGATGCCATAGTCGAGTAGGATCACCTTGCCATCGTCGCCGACGAGCAGGTTGCCTCCGTGGAGATCGCCGTGAAAGACTCCGTGAAGCATGGCACCCTCCAGGAAGGATACCAGGGCAGCCCGAACTACCGCAGTGGTATCGATGCCGGCTCTGTGCATCCCGACGGCATCATCCCATTTGAAGCCGGTGAGCCTCTCCATGACCAGGACTCGTCGGGTGACGAGATTGGGATGGGGTCGAGGTACGATGATGCTTCGTTGGTCAGTGGCGGCGAGCACACCGGCGATGTCGAGCATATTTGCCGCTTCAAGGCGGAAATCGAGTTCCTCAACGATCGTCTCCGCGAACAGTTCGACCAGCGCCGGTGGGTTCGCGAGCGCTGCAACGGGGATTCTTCCGATCAGGTGTGGAGTAATCCAACTCATCGCGGCGAGATCACGGCGGACGAGATCGCTTACCTGTGAGCGCTGTACCTTCACCGCTACCGGTTCACCGGTCAACAGTGTTGCGAAGTAGACCTGAGCGATCGAGGCCGCGGCTACAGGTCGTTTGTCAAAGTCTGCGAAGAAATTCTCGAGAGGGCCACCGAGGTCTGCCTCAATCGTTCGCTGCACGATAGCAAAGTCCTCGGCGGGCACGTGGTCACGCAGGAGCCGGAACTCGTCGACGAGCTCGACTGGGAATATACCCTCTCCCGACGAGATGATCTGGCCCAACTTGATATAGGTAGGGCCGAGATGCTCGAAGGAACGTCTGAGTCTCCGAGACAACCCCTGGCGGGAGGCAACCTTACCGCGACGACGATCGAAGATGCGCCAACCGAGCAGAGCGACGCCCAAAGAAAAGCCAGTCCCAAGCACCCTCCTTGCGGGAGGGATACGACGGTGGCGTAGCAGGACTGGCACCTGCGCTCTGGTGCGAGCCCGTAGCTCCACCGTGGAATTTAACCACTCCAAGCGGTCGGGGTCGACCACCCATGGCTGAGCCTCCGAAAAGGAGCCGACAGCGGCGTCATCATAGTCATGATTCGCTGTCGGCTCGGGAGCAATGGGTTTGTCAATTGGCATGGGTCTATCCTACCCGCCATGGGATGCCTACTCCGAAAGGGCTCGCAA
The DNA here is from genome assembly GCF_027364955.1 of Ferrimicrobium sp. NCBI lineage: Bacteria > Bacillati > Actinomycetota > Acidimicrobiia > Acidimicrobiales > Acidimicrobiaceae > Ferrimicrobium > Ferrimicrobium sp. The sequence continues at coordinate 14,341 of NZ_DAHXOI010000033.1, read as the reverse complement.
CTTCCGATGCCTAGGCTGGAGGTGGCCCGAACACGATGCAGGCATTGTGACCGCCGAACCCGAAGGAGTTTGAGAGGATGTGGCCCTTTGGCAAGGGACGCGGGTCCTTTAGCACCACATCGAGATCGATCTCTGGGTCCAGATCAACGGTGTTCGCCGTTGGTGGGATGAGTCGATGGGCGAAGGTGAGTGCGACAGCGATCGCCTCAAGGCCGCCGGCTGCTCCAAGGGCATGCCCGAGCGCACCCTTTACTGAGGTCACCGGAGGGTTGAGTGCTCCAAAGAGCGATCGAACTGCGGTCGCCTCGGCGAGGTCATTCATCGGAGTTGAGGTGCCGTGGGCATTGATGTGAGCGATGTCATTGACGGTAATGCCTGCATCCTCGATCGCTAGCAGCATGGCCTTGTAGGCTCCGGCGCCGCCAGGAGCGGGTTGCGTGATGTGGTACGCGTCGGCCGTGGAGGCGATGCCGTCGATGGTCGCATAGATCCTTGCACCACGTGCGATAGCTTTGTCGTACTCCTCCAACACCAGCACACCAGCTCCCTCACCCATGACAAAGCCGTCGCGATCTCGGTCGAAGGGCCGAGATATGTCGACTTTGGAGGTCGCAGTCATATTGACAAAGCCAGCCGCGGCGGTCTTTGTGATCGCGGCCTCAGCTCCTCCGGTTACCGCCATGTCCACACGGCCGGTGGCAACCAGGTGAGCGGCGTTAGCGATCGCATGGTTGGAGGCCGCACATGCGGTGACCGAGGTTTCGCATGGTCCCTGAAAGCCAAAGCGCATCGATATCGAGGCTGCATTTGAGTTGGCCATCATCAACGGCACCAGGAACGGAGACACTCGTGAGTATCCCCGATCATGCCCGACGATGACCTGATTCTCAAGACTTTCGAGGCCGCCAACACCGGTACCCATCCAAACAGCGACTCGATCGACTGGATAGGTCGGGTTGCCAGCGTCAGCGAGCGCCATGTCCGCCGCGGCAACGCCCATCTGGTTGTAACGGTCGTGGCGTCGAATCTCCTTAGCGCTCAGCCACTTGGTGGGATCAAAACCTTCGGCTCGCCGTATTCCGGGAGGCGGCGGCGTAAGCAGCCCCTGCCAATAGCTGGCGAGATCGAGCCCCAGACCAGAAACAACCCCGAGGCCGGTCACCGCTACACGGTGGGTGGCAAAGATAGGATTATCTCCGTAACTGATCCTCATCCGAGCTTCCCATAGACGAGATCGAACGCCTTACCCACCGTATCTACGCCTTCGAGTTCAGATTCCGGTACCGTCACGGAGAACTCGTCCTCGAGTGCCATAATGAGTTCAACGAGGTCCAGGGAGTCGGCATCAAGATCATCGGCGAAGCTCGCCGACTCCACGACCTGGTCTTTGTTGACGCCGAGAACCTTGACGGTGCACTCTGTGAACTTCCCAAATGCCTCTTGTCGATCCATGTTGCTATTTTCCTTTCTTATGAGGTAGTCCCTGTCGCAATGTAGTGCTAACAAGGAATGATGTTGGGAATGGTCTTAGACACCCATTCCCAACCCACCATCAACGGTGATTAACGCACCGTTGATGTAACTAGCCCCTTCAGAGGCTAGAAACTGTACAACCGCTCCGACTTCGTCGGGCTGACCCACTCTTCCAAGGGGTATTTGCGCCTCGATCTGCTGGCGTCGATTGTCGCCAGCGTCATGGAGTAATTTGGTAGCGATAGCGCCTGGAAGAATAACGTTCGCGGTGATATTGCGGGAACCGAGTTCCCGGACGAGGGAACGTGCGAAGCCGATGAGGCCAGCCTTTGACGCGGCGTAGTTGGTCTGCCCGGGTCCTCCCGTGAGCGCAACGATGGAGGAGATGAAGATCAGTCGCCCTCGACGAGCTCTCATCATCGAGGGGAGCACGGCTTTGGTTAGCCGAAAGGCTGAGGTGAGGTTTGTGGTAAGCATCTCTTCAAATTTCTCATCATCCATGCGTACGAGAAGCGTGTCATGAGTCGAGCCCGCATTCGCAACAAGTACCTCAATCGGTCCAGCCTGCGTCTCTGCCTCCTTGAGCGCAGTCTGGATGGAGGTGGCATCGGTTATGTCAAGGGAGACGCTAGAGCAGGCAGCGAGTTCGGGAGGTAAAGGGGTTCCATGATAGGTAGCAGTTACCTGGTGTCCATCGGCAAGCAGACGTTGAGCACTGGCGAGACCAATGCCGGTGGCGGCGCCCGTAATGAGGACGTGGCTCATGGAAGATCCCATCGTACGAGGGCGCTTGCCCAGGTCATCCCAGCGCCAAAACCGGTGAATAGGACGAGGTCGCCCTTGGAGATGCGCCCGGCACTCGCTGCATCTGCCAAAGCCAAGGGGATGGATCCTGATGAGGTGTTGCCGGTCTTGTCAAGGACGAGAGCTGTCCGCTCGAGAGGGATCCCAAGACGGTTATTTGCGGCCTGAATGATGCGGAGATTGGCTTGATGGGGGACGAGAAGACTCACCTCATCACCGGTAACGCCGGCCTGCTTGAGAGCTCGTTGTGCCGAATCGAGCATCGCGCGTACAGCTCGTTTGAAGACCTCCTGGCCTTCCATATACATGTAACCACCGTGGTCGCAGTAGAGGATTGGCCGGGCGGAGCCGTCGACGCCGAGGTCCCAGCCGAGAAAGGTCTCCTCTTCACTGGCCTCGAGCACGACTGCCCCGGCACCATCTGCGAAGAGTACCGCAGTTGATCGGTCATTTTGATCGGTAATCTTTGACAGGGTGTCGGAGCCAATGACCAGGATGCGGTGATAGCCCATCTCGATGAGACCGCGGGCGGTGACCAGAGCATAGACATAGCCAGCACAGGCTGCGTTGATGTCCATACCGCCGCCGGTGGTTCCGAGTTGAAAGGTGACCTCGGCGGAGGTGGCTGGGACGGTTTGGTCGGGGGTGGTGGTGGAGAGAATGACGAAGTCGATATCTGCCGGGGTGATACCGGCCGAGGAGATGGCGTTTCGCCCGGCCTCGATCGCCAACGAGGTGGTGGTGCCACCAAAACGACGTTCGTGTATCCCAGTACGCGATGCGATCCACTCGTCAGAGGTGTCGAGGTACCTTTCAAAATCAGCGTTCGTGACTATTCGTTCCGGCAGGGCTGCCCCAAAACCAGTTATGCGAGCTCCCATGGTGACCTTTCTTTATGCGATAGTTGTCGGATGATCATTGAGGATCGCCTATTTGTCAGCTAGCGATTGATCAGAGACCGTGAGCCAGGCGATCGGCTGTCCTGTGGTAACACGCTCTCCTGACAATGCAATCATTCCCTGAAGGGTTCCCGCAAAAGGCGAGCGCAGCTCGGCGTCGCCTATCGTGCCAAGGAGCTGCCCCACGAAAATGGAGTCTCCGACGACACAATTGGCGCTCTCCGGTTCAAAGATGCCAGTCGATGGTGCGACAACGAGGCGTTCTGTACCATACAGCCGCTCGCCCTGGTGCGAGGTGGCCCAGTCATCCATAGGCCCCTGGGAGGCGACCAATGCGAGCAACTTTTCTAGATCTGCCGGTGTTGCGATCGATAGTACAGAGAGTTCGGGTGCAGTGCGTTTCATCAGATTCGTCAATACCCCTCCCGGCCCAACCTCGAGCACCAGCCGTGGTTTGAGTTCTCGCAGGTATTGGATCGTCTCCTCCCAACGGACGGAGTGAGTCAGCTGATCTGCGAGCAGAGCTGGCCAAACTGCAGCCTCCACGTGCTCTCGGGCATCGACGTTTGCAATGACGGGAACTTCAAGATCGTAGAACTTGGTAGCTTCGATGGCTTTGAACAGGCGTTCGCGTGCCGCCTCCATGTAGGGAGAATGAAAGGCGCCACCCACTTTGAGGCGCGTCACTCGCTTGACTCCAAACTCCTTTGCGCGAGCTTCGACTTGGGCAACGGTATCGTGGGTGCCTGAGAGGACGATCTGTGAAGCGGAGTTGTGGTTGGCTATCCAAAGGTCACCGGGAATGCTCTCGCAAATCGCCCTGGCAACGTCGAGATCTGCGCCCAGCAAGGCGATCATGGCCCCAGGTTGCGCCTCCGCAGCGATCGCCATAGCTTCGCCTCGTTCCTGCACAAGGCGAAGCCCTGCGTCGAAAGCGAGGCCGCCAGCTGCTACCAGTGCTGCATACTCCCCAAGGGAGTGTCCTGCGCAGACTTGGGGGGCGACGCCGAGACGTTCTACTGCGTCGAGAGCCACCATGGAGAGCAAGAAGGTGGAGATCTGGGTATTGCGTGTGATCTGGAGCATCTCCGAATCTGCGTCGGTTAAGAGGTGGGTCAGATCGCGGTCGAGTACATTGCTTGCCTCTTCGACCAATTCGAAGGAGGGATGGTCGGCCCAGGGTACACCCATCCCGGGTTGCTGCGATCCCTGTCCAGGAAAGACAAAGGCAATCATTGCTGCATCTCACCTCCGTAGTCAACCCGTCGAGCCATTCCGGCGTTTTCCTGTTAAGTACTTTGATGTCGCAGGGGCCTGATTGGTTACACCTGCGTCGCACATTATGCTGATTCCTCTAGTAGCCCGGGTGGTGGAATGGTAGACACGGAGGCCTCAAAAGCCTTTGCTCGCAAGGGCGTGCGGGTTCGAATCCCGCCCCGGGTACGATCGGTCGAGCGATCGGCATCGTGGGTTACCCGGACAAAGTCCGGACGGAGGCGTTCGTGTTGCCTGATTGGTGCCACTACCCAGCGTTCGAAGTTACTAGCCCGAAGACACTAGCCAGCCCAGCGTACGACTGGTTTGTGGCCCTGTCTGGGGTAGTGGGCCAAGTGGGCAACCAACATCGTGAATCGCGAGAAGATACTTCCTACGAGCGCATGAAGATGGCATCGTCGCGTTGTGGCTACTCCGCGTGATTGATGACAGCCTTACGGGGCCAGATTGACCAGATAGGGATTTATCTGGCGTTCAAGACCAATGGTTGTGGTTTCTCCATGACCAGGGAAAACCGGTAATTCGTCGGGGAGAGGAAGGATCTTTGTCCTCATCGATTCCATGAGGAGTTCAGAGGAGCCTCCAGGCAGGTCCGTGCGACCGATGGAACCCTTGAAGAGATGATCCCCGGTGAAGAGCACCTTGCCTTCGGGCAGCGTTGCCATGATGCAGATCGACCCAGGCGTGTGTCCTGGAGTGTCGAGGGCGACAAAATCCATCCCGGCCCCCTTGACATGATCCCCTTCGCTGAAATCTTCAATCAGCTCAGGTTCACGCAGATCGAGTCCTGTTGCTCGCAGCGCTTCGCGGAGCATGCCGCTTGCCTGGAGAGGGTCGCGTAAATAGTGTGCATCCCCAGGATGCCGATAGACACGCGAATCCGGAAAGCGGGTGGAGACACTGCGGATACCTCCGGTATGGTCGACATGACCGTGCGTAGCGATGATCGCCTTTGGGATGAGCTGGTGTTGCGTGATAAGGTCCACGATTGCGTCGGGGTTAGGTGGACAGTCGATGATCACACACTCCTTGTTATCGGCTGAGACGATCCACGTGTTGGTGGCCGCGACCCATAGTGATCGGCCGATGATCATCGATGCTCCCTTCGTGACGGTGCAAATGGCACCCGTTTCGGTGGTTAGCGCCTAGCTTACTAGGGAACACAAATGTAGAGTAGTTGCGAATTGGTTCGGGAGGCAGTGAGGGACGACATGACACAGCGAATCATCATTGCAGAGGATGAGGCCATCATTCGACGTGACCTCAAAGAGATGCTTATTGCCGAGGGTTACGATGTCGTAGCCGATGTTGGACGCGGTGATGAAGCCCTCGAAGCGATCCGCACAATGCGCCCGGCAGCCGCGGTTTTGGACGTCAAAATGCCTGGAATGGATGGGCTAACTGTAGCTGAAGCCATCAATGCTGAGCACCTTTGTGCCGTGATCATCCTCACTGCCTTCTCGCAGCGATCTCTGGTGGAGCAAGCTCGGGAGGCTGGTGTGATGGCCTACCTCGTCAAGCCATTCCAAGCCAATGATCTCGTGCCCGCTATCGAGCTTGCTCTCGCCCGCTTCGACGAGAAGATGCTGGTGGAGGGGGAGCTTGAGCGCATTCATGATGAGCGTCGCAGGCTTGAAGAGAAGTTGGAGACGCGGGTGATCTTGGATCGTGCCAAGGCCCGACTGATGGATGAGTATCAGCTTTCCGAGTCCGAGGCATTCCGGTTCTTGCAGAAGACGGCGATGGATACCCGTGGCAGGGTCAAGGACGTGGCGGAGAGGGTGATCGATGGAGACCTTAAACCTGGACAGTGATAGCAGTGCCCCTCGAAGGCTTCTTGCTATCGATGGCTACTCCTTGATGTTTCGAGCGTTCTTTGCGATTCCTCCGATGCAGGGGCCCAGCGGCCCCACCAACGCACTCTTTGGTTTTTTTCGCATGGTTATCTCGGCTGTCAGTCAATTTCAACCGACACACATAGCGGTGGCACTCGATCATCCCTCGCCAACCTTCCGCGATGAGCTGTTTGCAGATTATAAAGGGGGGAGAGCAGCTACTCCAGATGAACTCCGATTCCAGTTGGACGCGGTTCGGGGTCTACTACGGGCACTGGAGATTCGGACGATCGAGATGCCGGGGTATGAGGCCGATGATGTGATTGCAACGTTGACCCGCGTTGCAGAAGAGCAACAGCTCCGAGTGGATATCGTTACCGGGGATCGGGATATTCTCCAGTTGGTTGCAGATCCCCTCGTGCGTGTTCATCTGACGAAGCAAGGGGTTTCGAACCTGGGAACAATGGATGAGGCCGCCATGAGAGAGAAGTACGGGGTCACTGCGCAGCAGTACTGCGACTTCGCCGTATTGCGAGGCGACAAATCCGATAATCTTCCAGGGGTTCGTGGTATCGGCCCCAAAACGGCCGCCCTTCTTCTGCATCAATATGACAATCTTGATGGCATCCTCGCCAATGTAGCGGAATTGCCGGCCCGCCAACGGCTGGCTTTGGAGGAGGCGGCGCCAGACCTACCCTTGTTTCGGCAACTGGCGGCACTTGACCGAAGAGTGCCGATTGATGTTTCGCTCGATGAGTTACGCATGCCTACGCAGATCGATCATGCCGACGCGGAGCGACTCTTTGTTGGCTCATTTGGGTTGCGTACTGCGTATGAGAAGCTGAGCGAACTCGTCGGACATCGAGCGAGCGAGGACGACCATCCAGATCTTGTGACCACAACGGAGGCTGCTGCTTCGCTGGGGGCACTCCTGGCCAAGGAGCCAGAACTCCTCGCCGTAACGGCACGTTTCGATGGTGAAACCGGGAGATCGTCACCGACGATTCTCGGCGTTGGTGCCAGCGTCGAGGATGGGACGACCGATGTCTGGCTAACGTCGACGCCGTGTGGGCCGGGGGACTCACTCGACGCAGCTGGGCTCGCCGGCATCTCATTATCCGGCATCGGTCTCAAGGAGTTACTGCGGTCGTTGATGCTCACCTGCTCGATGGATCTCAATGCTGGTGAACTGCTTGATCTAGGAGTGCTCGCCTACGTTCTCGATGCCTCAGAACGACGTACTGATCTAGCAGCAGTGGCCGAGCTACTCCAGGTGAGCTGGACGGAAGAAGGACCACAGGGTCTCTTCGACGGCAATCTGCTAGAGGGTAGGCTACGGCAAGAACTCGCGGTCATCCCGCAACTACTCTCCTTGATGCTCGCCCGTATCGAGGCTGAGGGCGTCGTTCGTTTGGCGAAAGAGATCGAGCTGCCACTAGTCAAGGTCTTGGCTCGAATGGAGATCGCGGGCGTTGCAGTTGATCTAGAAGTGCTCGATGAGATCGGCGCAGCTCTTGCCTCTGAGGCGGAGTCGACCCTTGTCGCTATCCATGCACTCACCGGTCCGTCATTTAATCCCAATTCTCCGAAACAGCTTGGGACGATGCTCTTCGATCAGTTGGGTTTGCCGACGGGCAAAAAGACAAAGACGGGCTACTCAACCGATGCGCGGGTCTTGGAGGGCCTCCGCGATCAACACCCGCTCGTCGGCCTGGTGTTGCGATTCCGTGAGCTCGATAAGCTTCATTCCACGTTTTATGAGGGACTCAAAGCTGAGGTCGGCAAGGACGGCAGGATTCACGCGACCTTCAACCAAACGGTGGCGAGGACCGGCCGCATCTCTTCGGAGCATCCGAACCTTCAGAATATCCCGGTTCGTTCCGAGGAGGGGCGTCAGTTTCGGAGGGTCTTTGTTGCTCCTACCGGTTCGCTTCTGGTGGCCGCTGATTACTCGCAGATTGAGCTGCGAATTCTCGCGCATCTCAGCGGTGATCTGCGTCTCATCGAGGTGTTGCGTGGCAGCGGCGATGTACATGCGATGGTTGCCGCCTCGATCTATGGAGTCCAGCCAGATCAGGTCAGTTATGAACAGCGTGCGGTCGCCAAAATGGTGGCCTATGGTCTCTCCTATGGAATGGAGACCTATGGGTTGGCCACGCGACTTGGAATCGCGAATGAGGAGGCCGAGGCGATTCTTTCGTCGTTCTTTCGTGCTTTTCCTGGGTTGAAGGAGTACCGGGAGCGTGTCATCCACGAGGCTCGAGAACGAGGGTACACGACGACGTTACTCGGCCGCCGCAGGTACTTGCCAGAGTTGCGCTCGGGTAATCGGGCACTTCGTCAAGGTGCAGAGCGTCAGGCGATGAATGCACCGACCCAGGGTCTTGCGGCGGATATTTTCAAGATGGCATTGGTTGCACTCGACCAGCGACTTACGGGGACCGAGGCTCGGCTGGTGCTCCAAATCCATGATGAAGTTGTCGTTGAGGCACCAAGAGCCGACGCCGAAGGTATCGCTGACGTGGTTGAGTCGACACTGACCGGTGTGATGGACCTAGCGGTGCCGTTGGTCGTAAACGTCGGTATCGGTGCGAATTGGGCTGAGGCCAGGCGTTAGACTTGCTCGGTTAACTCTTGGAGAACAGCGGGAGGAATTTATTCCGTCGAGGCCGGGACGAACAGAATTGGGCTATCATTATCTGAGAGTCGTAAAGGCTCTAATTGTATTGGTTCAATTTTTGAAATATTCGGGTAAGGAAGTTCATGAGCGAAGCGGACGTGGCAGCAGAAGGCGTAGCCGATGCGGCCGCAGATACCATTGTGGTAGACGATCTCGGCGAGATGGGTCTTGAGGATGCCATCGCAAAGAGTGTTGTCGACTTCGACGAGGGGGATGTGGTCATCGGCACCGTCGTCAAGGTCGACAAGGACGAGGTCCTTTTGGACATCGGGTACAAGTCGGAGGGGGTTATTCCGCTTCGTGAGCTGTCGATCCGTAAGGATGTCGCCCCAAGCGAGGTCGTGAGCCCCGGCGATAAGATCGAGGCGTTGGTCCTACAAAAAGAGGACAAAGAGGGACGACTCGTTCTCTCCAAGAAGCGTGCGCAGTTCGAGAAGGCGTGGAAGGAGATCGAAGCGATCAAGGCTCGCGATGGGGTCGTCCGTGGTGAGATCATCGAACTCGTCAAGGGTGGGCTGATCGTGGACATCGGTCTTCGTGGCTTTCTCCCTGCCTCACTGGTAGATCTGCGACGCGTTCGCGATCTCACTCCCATGATTGGGCAGGACATCGAGGCAAAGATTATCGAACTCGACCGAAATCGGAACAACGTCGTGCTTTCGCGCCGTGCATTCTTAGAGGAGAATCAACGCGAGCAGCGAGAGGAATTCCTTACCAGCATTCGGCCTGGAGAGGTGAAGAAGGGCGTCGTCTCTTCCATTGTTCACTTTGGCGTATTTGTTGATCTCGGTGGGATGGACGGTTTGGTTCACGTCTCTGAACTCTCTTGGAACCATGTGGATCATCCCTCATCAGTAGTATCCGTCGGCGACGAGGTCCAGGTCCTGGTCCTTGAGGTCGATCAAGATACTGAGCGGATCTCACTCTCGTTGAAGGCAACCCAACGCGATCCCTGGCAGGAGTTTGCGGCCGCTCACAAAGTCGGCGAACTCGTCTACGGTCGCGTGACGAAGCTGGTTCCGTTTGGATGCTTCGTGCAAGTCGCGACCGGTATTGAGGGATTGGTGCATATCTCAGAGATGGCACTCCACCATGTGGATCTACCTGAACAGGTAGTCACCGTTGGTGAAGAGTTGTGGGTGAAGATCATCGACTTGGATCCACAGCGTCGTCGCATCAGTCTCTCGATTCGCCAAGCCCTTGAGGGGGGTGAGCTCGCTCCGGAGTATCGTGATGCGTTTGCAGAATATGGATACGACGAAGAGGGTAACTTTATTGGCCCAGCCGAAGGCGGCGATGAGGCCGTCGAGACCAACGAAGACACCGAGTAATCGACCGGCTCGCAACGTGGCGGGTCAGACCCATCGAACCCGAGTCATCGCGGTCACCGGAACGATCGGTTCCGGCAAGACTGCGGTGCTCGGGTTCTTTGCGCGTGCCGGTATTCCTACCATCAGTGCTGATGTAGTCGCGCGCGAGGTGGTAGCCCCTGGCACTCCGGGGTTACGTTCGCTGGTCGAGGCTTTTGGCGCTGATATCCTGACGGAAGACGGTGCGCTCGATCGGCAGAGATTTGCGGAGCGCGTATTCGGTGATGAACTGGAACGGAGGCGGTTAAATGGGCTTACGCACCCGCTCATCCGTACCCGGATAGGGGAACTGGTCAAGCGCTACCGTGAGCAAGGAGCCGATGTGGTTGTCCTGGAGATTCCCTTGCTTGAAGCGCAAACGATCAAAGAGTACGAAATCGATGATGTGCTGGTGGTCGTCATACCTCAGGAGCTCGCATTGGAGCGACTCGTGAACCATCGAGGGATGGAGCCACACGATGCCGCGGCTCGTCTCGGGGTTCAGGCAAGTAATGAGGAGCGTGAGAAGATCGCGCGTTGGAGAGTGGTCAACGATGGCTCTTTCGATGCACTCGCCTCCCAGGTTGCCAAGATTATCGAAGAAGTCAAGAACCCCTAGCGGCGCGCCGATACTGGTACTCATCCAGGAGGTGCAGGTTGGATCTTATTTCTGTGGAGGATATCAATCAAAGGATTGAGGTTCTTGAAGCGTCCCATGCGGTAGCGACGCGACTCCTGGCACTCGTTGAGCGTGATGATGTTGGAGCGCGAGAGGTTGCTACGGTGCTCAGTGCCGATCCCGTACTCGTCCAGCGCATCATGCGGATGGCGAATTCCGCCTACTACGGGACGGGCGGTCGGGTCAGGGAACTCCATGCAGCCATCGCTATCTTGGGTTTTGACGCCGTGAAGTCGCTGGCGCTTACCTCGTTTGTAGAGGGCACCGGGACGATTACACCGCAGGACTGGGAGCATTCGATCACCTCAGCCGTCGGGGCAGCGGAGGTCGCTCGTATGATCGGCGCTGATCAGCAGCAGGCATTCTCACTCGCGCTCTTGCATGACATCGGTGAGGCGGTCATCGCGAGTCTTGATTCGACCTTTCATGAGTTGCTAACGAACAGGAGAGCGGTACCGTTGACGGCCGATGGCGAGTTGACGATGCTGGCAGTTGAACGCAAGCGCTATGGCCTCCATCATGCAGCGATCGGCGCCGACATGCTTGAGAGTTGGAATTTTCATCCTGATCTGGTCCAAGCGGTTGCGCAACACCACACCCCAAAGGGTTCTCTCTCACGAACCCATGCTGCGTTGGTCGATGGTGACCGGATCGCACATCTCATCACCTGCGGGTTGAGCATAGACCAGATCCGTGAGACTCCTATGGTACTCTTACCTCACTACGTCGACGATGCGCGGTTAGCTGGTGTCATGGCCAATGTCCAGGCACGATCGGCCGCCATGATCGCGGACCTGTTCTAGCAGTTAGCGACCTTGAGCACGACGGTAGTCGTCTCGCGGTTGGGCTACCAGATGCGTACTCGCTCGGTCGGTGACAACCACATCGGATCGGATGGCTTCGTTGCAAAGGCCTCGTGGAACGCGTCGATATTGCGTACGACTTGATTGCAACGAAATTCGTTCGGTGAGTGCGGGTCAGTTGCCAAACGGCGTAGCATCTCCTCATCCCTGCGCTTATCACGCCAACCCAGTGCCCACGCATAGAAGAAGCGCTGTGCTCCAGTCAGCCCTTCGATAACTGCGGGTTCTTGGCCGGCCAAGGAGAGTTCATAGGCAACCCAGGCGATGCCGAGTCCTCCGAGATCTCCGATGTTCTCGCCAATGGTGAGCGATCCGTTGACAGCGTGCCCTGGTAACTGTTGTGGGGTTAGGGCGTCATACTGCGCAATAAGCGAGCGGGTTCGTTGTTCGAAGGCCTCGCGATCCTGTGTGGTCCACCAATCCTGAAGGCGGCCCTCCCCGTCGTAGCGAGAACCTTCATCGTCGAACCCGTGCCCGATTTCGTGCCCGATCACCGCCCCGATCGCTCCGTAATTGGCCGCGGCATCACGATCGGCGTCAAAGAAGGGGTACTGTAAGATCGCTGCGGGGAAGACGATCTCGTTGAAGCCGGGGTTATAGTAGGCATTCACGGTTTGTGGGGTCATAAACCACTCGTCTCGATCAACGGGTTGACCAATTTTGCGGAGCTCGCGATCGAAGTGCCATTGTGCGATGCTGCGGATATTATCCCAGAGATTGGTGGCTCCGACAGTGAGGGATGAGTAATCCTTCCACTTGGTGGGATAGCCAATCTTTGGCCGAAAGGCGTCGAGTTTATCGAGCGCGCGACGCTTGGTCTCTGGAGTCATCCAATCGAGATTGGTGATCCGATCTCGGTATGCGGCGAGAAGATTGGCGACGAGCTGATCCATCTGCTCTTTGGCCCGCAGGTCGAAGTGACGTTCGACATAGATCTTGCCGACCGCCTCTCCCATGCCGCCTTCCACAAAGGCCACCCCTCTTTTCCAACGATCACGCAGTTGGTCGGCACCGGTGAGCATTTTCCCATAGAACAGGAAGTTTTCCTGGACAAATGCCTCTGGGAGGTACGGTGCTGAGGCGTGGATCACTCGCCAGGCGAGCCAATCTTTCCATGCTTCGAGATGATCGTCCCGCAAGAGGCCCGCCAGTCCCTCGAGAAAGCTGGGCTGACGTAGGACGACCTCCTCGAGTGCCTGGTGCGGAGCGTCAAGGCCAACGGCCCAGGTGTCGAGGTTGAAGGTGGGGGAGATGGCGGTGGTCGTGGCCTTGAGGTCATCGAAGTGTACAAGGTTGTAGGTCTTGACGGAGTCACGGCAGGCGACGTTGTCCCAATGGTGTGCGGCGAGCGCATCCTCCAGGGCGATAATTCGCTCTGCCCGGGCAGTCGCATCAGCTCGGTTGGCGAGTTCGAACATGCGGGCGATGTGGGCTACGAGTTCCTCATGGATTGGTCGAAAGTGTGGTTCTCGATAGTAGCGCTCATCAGGAAGCGATAACCCGCCCTGTTCGATGAAGACGAGATAACGACTGGGATCACCAGGGTCGCTATCGACGAAGAGATGGAAGACACTCGCGAACCCTTGGCGCTGAGTCCGTCCGAGGAGCTCCAGAAAGCCCTCGAGGTCTTTGACGGCATCGATCTGCGCTAACAGGGGCTCGATCGGTTCTCTACCACGTTGTTCGATGGCCTCAACGTCCATAAAGCTGGTATAGAGATCGCCCAGTTTGCGCGTCTCTGTTCCAGCCGGGGCGTCGGACACCTCCTCAAGGATGGATCGGACGCTGAGTTCTGCCTGTTCTGCGAGCATGACGAAGGTGCCATAGGTCGCCTTGTCTGGGGGGATAGGCGTCGTCTCGAGCCAGTGCTCATTGACATGGTGAAAGAGGTCTTCTTGTGGTCGTATCGCCGAACTAAGATCCGCAAAGGGTATGCCTGCATTGTGATTCATATAGTTATCCTAGAGACGGACTTGTGGCGTTCGAGCTGGCTATGCGGTGGCAGTTAAGCGGGCTAGGCGGTCGTACTGATGCCGACGGCACAAACGCGGGTAGATGCAGATCCTTCGCTACAGGTTTGTTGTGACGGGTTTTCCAAGAGCTCTGGGGGTGAGATGTACCGACCGTAGTGGTCGCCTCGGCGCGTACGACGGAAGTAGCCGCTGGGTGTCATTGTGAGCGCAACAATTGAACTAACTCGCTGAAGCCACGATGGGTGAATGCCGAGCAATTGTTGTCATGACACGCCGCGACGTCCCCTCTGTGGCACGTCGATGGTTGATGGCGAGGCGATAGAGGTCCGGAGTCTGCGTCATGACCGATCAGAAGATCTACGAGACTCTCGGAACCGAAAGTCCTCCTCGGTGTGGAGCGAGCGGATGGAGGTTGATCTGTGCACCGTCGCAGTGTTTGAACTAGTAGTATAATTATGTGGCGATTTGTGGAATGTTTATGGCGAACCGTACCATACTGATAGTATGAAAC
>NZ_DAHXOI010000032.1:12945-19008 GCF_027364955.1 Ferrimicrobium sp. | reverse complement strand
CACATGGGATAGATAAATCTAGTGTGCTCTACTCGGTGGGGGTGACGGTTTTGGGGAGGAAATTTGGGGGATTGGCAAATTTCTTGCTCTGGAGGCATCCAGAGGCCCCGCACCTGGCCCTCCTTACAAGCAGAACCGACGGAACGCCGCACTCTTGAATGGACACGAAGCCGACCAAGAGCTCCCCATACAAACACGGAAACCACGACCTCAAGGGCCATGAGCCATTCACCCGCATCAATGCAATCCGCTCGCACAAGACAGTTACAAAAACTGAGAGCTGCAATACGCGAGGGAACGACCACTTATGGTTTCTCCCATAGAGTGAAGACGTGGACTACGGCATGGTTCATCTTGAAATCATCGGATTCGTAGTCGGAACTCTCCTCACCGAGTTTGCACTCGTTCTTGACACCATTCCAAATGGTACCCCACCGAAGCGAGTACGCTCGCTACTGCCTGTCATCTGTTTGTGGATCGGTTCATTTCTGCTCCTCCTCGCACCACTCCTACTCATCATTAACCGTTCCTTACACTCACAGACCACAATCTGGTGGCTATTTGGTGCTGCCGGCCTAGTCGTGGCCTTGTTGGCTGTTCGGAAGTTCGTGGCGGAAGACAGCCCAACAGGGCCGGAGCAGCTCACTCACCGAGGTCACATCTTTCTAGCTAGCTGTTGGACGGCATGGGGAGTACTTGCCTCGGCACTCCTTGCCGAGATCTACCGATTTCTTCCTCTCATCAGCCTGGCTACTGCGACACTGGCGATCTTGGGCCTCATCTTGGCTATTGTCAGTCATGTCAAGGTTCCTGACCCCAAACTCCTCCTACGGCTTCCGATCGCACTTGTGGCGGTCTTGACACTCGTTGGCTTCGGTGCTGCATTCGTCGGTCATTCAACCACCCTGCAGATCGAGCTAGGTGTCAACCAACAGCCTGTACTTGCCACTGCTACTCAGGGAGCACCCGGAATTCTTGACATCCGTGGCCTCAGGGCAGGCATCCTAACCTCAGGCTTAGGCCAATCTGATCGAGTGCTACAGCTCGACTTCCACGGCTATCTCCGCGTGAGCAAGCCGAACTTTCACCAACTCGTGACGCTAACCATCCACGGCCGATTCGGAGACAGCAAGACACAATCGTTGCTATTCCGAGCACGCGGAGTCCCGCAACCGGGCGGCTCCCTCGATGTGACGTCATCATCACTCATTCTTCGCTCACACTCACCGCACTTGGTTGCCCAAGGTCACGCCGACGCTGTCCTATCAGATGCAATCTTTGGAACCCTACGACTTCACCGTCGTTACTACACCTATCTTCTGACATATGAGCCAACCGGCCTCTATGTTCTCACTGGAACCATTAGTTTTTGGCCCCAATCGGCGAAGCTCGGACACGCTGCTCTCGAGTAATTGGCTGCCGAGCATCGGATATCAGGATGTAAGCTAGTTAACCGCGATGGTGATCGTAGCTCAGTTGGTAGAGCGCCAGATTGTGGCTCTGGAGGTCAGGGGTTCGAGCCCCCTCGGTCACCCCAGAACAGTGATCGCACCACGAAGTGGTATGATCGTTCAGACCGAGCGCCTCTAGCTCAATGGCAGAGCAACGGACTCTTAATCCGCAGGTTCTGGGTTCGAATCCCAGGGGGCGCACCAGCTAGATGATGGTGTTGGCATTCAAGACTTGTCACTCTGCCCACATTCTGCCCACATTTGCTCTAGACTAGAGGTCGTGAGAGGATATGTACGCAAGCGAGGGAAGGACGTATGGCAGATTGTCGTTGATCTGCCGAAGGATCCGGTGAGCGGCAAACGTCGACAGCGCTACCTGACCGTGCACGGGACCAAGCGTAAGGCAGACGCCGAGTTAACGAGATTGCTTACTGAGGCGAGCAACGCCAAAGCACGGGTTTCCACCTCTTCGATGGATCATGCCATCAGAGAGTGGATCGAGCTCGTAGGTCCAAACCTCTCCCCCACCACCGTCCGAGGCTATATGGGTTGGATCAACTCAGAGATCATCCCAAAGCTTGGAGTGCTCCAGTTGGCCGACGTGAGCGCTGCTCATTTGGATCATCTCTATCGGGATCTCACGGCTAGGGGGTGTGCGCCAGCCTCGGTCGGCCAAGTCCACGCTATTGTCAGGCGGTTCTTTAACCAAGCGATGAAGTGGGAATGGGCAAGTTCCAATCCTGCTCTGCTGGCTTCGCCACCAAAGGTCCCGGCGGCACAAATCGTTACCCCGAGCATCGACCAGCTCCAGACGATCCTCGAGGGAGCCAGAGCCGTCCATCCCCAATGGGAGGCATACTTTACTCTCGCAGCCCTGACTGGTATGCGCAGAGGGGAGTTGTGTGCGCTCCACTGGGATGATTGCCTCGACACCGGCCTAAGCGTGACCAAGTCGTTGATCTATACCCCAGCCGGAGGCACCAGGGAGGCTCCAACCAAGACCCACCAGGGTCGAAACGTCGCGCTCGATGCCATTGCCAAAGCGGTCATCGAAGAGCAGAAGGACCGCCTTCGACATGCAAGCTCAAGTCTCGGGCTGTCAACAGTGGAGAATCCCTACCTGTTCTACGGTGATCCCGACGGATCGACCCCTGTGCATCCAGATAGTCCAACGAAGCTCTTTCGGCGGATCGCGGACAAACACGGATGGAGGCAACTGCATCTGCACACTTTGCGTCACTTTTCAGCGACCCAGCTCGTTGCCGCTGGGATGGATGTAACAACCGTGGCAGGGCGACTAGGGCATGCAGATGCATCCGTTACGCTGAAAGTCTACTCTCACGTACTTGATGCCAAGAATCAAGAGGCAGCATCGATCATGGGAGCGATACTTACCAGCCACGACACCTGAAGAGGCCTAATACCTGACCTCAGAGTCGGACCTATGACCCCACCTCATGTCAGCGGACCAAATACCCACCTCACTGTCCTAGGACAGCGATACTCCCTTGCTTTGCCACGGGAGAGCTCCTTTTACAGAGCGATCTTCTCGGGTGCGGCCGTCTTCGCCAGCGATGCAACGCTCTGGCCGAGCTCCGTCTCCACGCCCTCGGTAGTCCTTCCGATCTTGGCCCGGAGATGATCGTTTCGCGCCGCGGGAAGGCTGCCATGATGGGACGAGCCAGGTTTTCTCCGGTCTAGAGCAGAACTTTTTGCTCCCTTTGCCCGTGGGTACTATGAGCAAACAACAGCGACGAAAGGAGCAGTGAAGTGGCAAGTATACAGGGGTTATTGAAGAATTTGGATTGGCAACTCGCCTGGCTAGACGAGCTCGCACCAGCTGCGTTCCGCCAAGCGACGTTACCCCTTCTCGGGGCTGATGCGACAAAGTGGGAGATGGCTGACAAGGTGCTCTGGGTGCTTCTCTATTATCTCGACCACGATGACACCGAGAGATTCATTCGAGGGGTCAAGCAGATCGTTGAGTCCATGGAGTGTGCGTGCCAGAACAAAATCGTCAACCATATCCTTGGGTCTATGAGCCACGAGCTGCGCGCCGAGGATGAGACAGGATTCCCCAATAGCTTGAGGCGCCTTGGCTATGACAACTCTTACCTGCAAAGCGCTCGCGCCCTGTTTCATTTCTTTTACCAGTGGCAGCCGGGTATGACGCAGTTCCCGGATGGGACGCCAATGAGCGAAACCGATCTTGCCAACGCGAGGCACGCCTATGACTATGGATGGGTCGAAGACGACCGTGCTGAGGAGCTCTATGGTTCCTGTGACAGCGATGGTCATCCCGATGGGGAGGGTGGTGACGAGGACTACGAATTGGAGTGGTCAGGTCGCTTGGCAGCTCTGTTGCCACGCTCTATCCCCGATGCCAGTGAGCGTCGAGTACTCGTTGATCGACTTAGCCCCTTCGGGGGTCCTGATCGTCGATACCAGCTTGCACTCTTTAGCGCGCGTGACCTTGATGCACTGTCGGACTCAGGCACGAACTATCGAGATCACCAAGCGACGAAGAGCTATGCCAAGACAGTGGAGAATCTGGCCACCTGGGGACCCTATCGGGACTTTGGTTTCCGCCGTGGGGCAGTCCATTGCGTATTCTCGCTGAAACTTGCCACCTGTTATCGCTGAAATCTGCCACCCATTCTCGCTGAAACTTGCCACCTGTTATCGCTGAAATCTGCCACCCCCTAGGAGGGTGCGAGAGGGACTCAGAAACGTTCTGTTCAATGCGATGAGGCTGTGGCATCCTTGGTGTGGTTGTGTTCCACGTCAATCACAGAAAGGATGCCACATGCCCAATAGGAGGATACCAATGAGAAAGATCGAAGAGATCCTGCGCCTCTCTGCGCAGGGCAAGAGTGCCAGAGCTATCAGTCGGGATACGGGAGTCTCTCGGCCAAGCGTGGCGGCGTATCTAGAGAAGGCAGCAGAGCACGAGATTAGCGGATCTTCGGAAATAAGCGGTAATCTGGGACCAAAATCGACCAGGAATCGGGAAGCCGTTCAGCTGTCTGGAGGTGGTTGGCTAGAGTGAGACCGTCATCTCAGTAGTTCTACAGTACACCACCAGTGAGCGCGCAGGAGAGACCAAGGGATCATCCTTCATCTCTCACCTGCCTGGGTTGGTCGGGAACTGCTACGAGAGAAGCGCTCCAGAGATGTGCGTCGTCACCGGAGTGACTGTAGCTAGTCGCGTCCAATCAGGCCTACCAGCGACAAGGAGTGCTCTGATTCTAAAGTTTGCAAAGTTCGTCATGCCAAAGGCGATGCGCTTGATCCGTTTGATGAGGTTGTTCATCGACTCTGTGGGTCCATTGGTCACAAAGGACTTATGCCAGGCCAGGATCTCGTCATGCCATTCTCCTAGGGTTCTCCCAAGGAGTTGGACCTCAGCGGGTCGTTCTTCATCGGTAAAGTCGCTGATGAGAGCATCGAGGTGGTCACTGGCAAGTTTTGGGTCACGATAGGCGTAGAGCTCTCGTAGTGACTCCTTGGCCCGCCAGGTGGTAGCCACCTCGTTGTCTGGGTCACCCAATTCAAGCAGGTGAGTAAGTTTCTCGTTGGCATTTTCAGTGAGATTCTCCTTGGCCATCGTCAGGAGTCGCCGGATGCGATAGAGGGGATCACCACCTCTGCCGCGGTGACCAAGGATGTTCTGTTGTACCCTTCTCCTCGCCTCATCAAGTCGAGAATTGGCGATCTTTATGACGTGAAATGGATCGGCTACCATGGTGGCGTTGGGAAGAACAGCACGGAAGACCGATCGGTAGGAACCAGCCAGATCAAGGGTTCCCCACTTGATCGCATCACGCCATTCCTTGGGCTGATTGGCAATCCACTTCTTTGGCTCCTTTGCCTCTCTACCAGGGACGACATCGAGGAGGGTTGCACATTTAACGTCCACGATTGAGGTCGACCAGTGCTGGATGCGATAGCGACCCTCACGATAGAACAGGATCTCGTCTAATCCGAGTGCATGAACCTTGCCGTAACGATTGGGATCCTCTACGAGGGGAGTCCCATAGGCGATGACCGCATCGTTGATCGTGTGCCAATCGCAATCGAGCTCCCTGGCTACCGACGACACCGATCGACCGTCTCTACCAACCACTCGCGTTGCCCACCTACCGGCTCTGTCGGTGAGTTTGAGTCTTGGCGCTGCGATGCGTGAATCTTGGTCACTAAAGGACCCTGCGCTACACTTGGGATCCCTACACACCCACCTGTGTTTGTGCCAGATGAGTCTGACCGCACGGCCAAAGCTTGGTAGATCGATCAGTTCTACCAGGGATACTCCCTTGGAGTAGCTTGTTCCATGACAGAGAGGACACTTTGGCCGCTCGCCTCGACACTCGATGTGGACTCGAAGGGGTATCTTTGCGCCCTGATCATCTAGATCCTCAACCCCGAGTAAATTAACGTCACTTAGACCGAGCAGTATCTTGGCAATTCGGGTAGCATTTTGTTCCACAGGGGCCCTCCAGGTTTTGAGTTATTGCTAACCCCATTCTGGCAGAGTCCCTGTACCTCTCTCAAGTTCGCCCCTGGTACGTAACTACAACTCATAGGATTCCCCACTCAAATCCGAAGTCCCAGT
>NZ_DAHXOI010000032.1:0-12939 GCF_027364955.1 Ferrimicrobium sp. | reverse complement strand
AGGATGCCACATGCCCAATAGGAGGATACCAATGAGAAAGATCGAAGAGATCCTGCGCCTCTCTGCGCAGGGCAAGAGCGCCAGAGCTATCAGTCGGGATACGGGAGTCTCTCGGCCAAGCGTGGCAGCGTACCTAGAGAAGGCCCCAGAGCATGAGATTAGCTGGCCGCTGCCAGAGGGCATGGATGTACAAGCCTTAGAGCAGTTGTTGTTTCCGTCGGTTGCAACGCCAAAGAGTACGCCGGGGCTACCAGACTGGGGACAGGTCACTACTGAGTTAGCAACGCATCACCATCTGACCCTTCAACTGCTCTGGTTCGAGTACAAGGAGCAGAATCTGTTAACGGTCACGAAAACCTGCACACTCACGGACACCTAAGTTGCACAGGTACGGTCACCAGTTTTGCATTGGTTAGGCATGGGTCCTAGTGTCCCTAGCCAGACAGACCGGATCGAGTCACATACGTCGAGGACCAGATGCGAGGGACCGCCCAAGGGCGCTACCCATCTACAAGGAAATCCGATCAACATACTCGATACTTGCCCAGGTCACGATCACTCCCGCGGCAGCCAAGATAGCAAACACCAACCACTGGAGCTCTCCGAACTTGCTCGCTGGAACATAAAACAACTCTTCTTGCACAGTCTTGAATGAATCACAGGCTGGCTTGTGGGATAAAAACTTTGCTTGATAGTTCATCCCCAAACAACGAGTTTCTAGGGTGTTCAGTGCCGAGTTTCCGATGACGTGACCTCCTAGGAGGTTTGTGACACCCACTAGGTCCCCAGACTGTGGAACACTGAAGCTGTTGAAGGTCCAATCCGGCAGCGCCGCCTTGGACTGGCTCTCGGCGACTTGACCACTCACTGGAGGCCCGCTGCTTTGGATCACAGCACCGCCCCTCTGGGTTTCAAGGCGTCTCGCTGCCGCTCCTGTCACAATCATTGGACCCTTGACCACGCTCGGTGAGACAAGGTTTGGATATAGGGCCGTCCCTCCAAAGAGGAGCACCAAGCCGATCAGGATGCTCACAAAAGCTGCGGTGCCGAGGGAGCGGATGAGGAGAGCTCCAGCACAAGACAGGGCGGTGACGGCCAAGGCAAGCCCGATCGCCTCGGGGCCGAAGATAAGGAAGTGATGCCAGTAAGGAGCGGTAGCTCCGCCGTCGCGAGGTAACACAATCGTGCGATAACACAGCGCTGAGATGAGCGTCAGGATCGCTGTAGCGACGAGTGCTGCCAGCAGATGGACAGTGAGCCAGCCACGACGGGTGACGCCTTGGGTGAAGAGAAACGTCCCTGTCTTGCGATCAAATACCCCCGCGATCCGTGGTGCGAGAGAGATGACAGGGATGAGAAGGGGGACAAGCAATGCAATCGGGGTTGAAAAGACGCTCGCCAACGCGACAAGTTGCGGGTTGGCAGCACTCGTGGCGCTTGTAAAACCGGAGCTGGAACCAACGCGGATGATCTGAACGTGTCTAAGGGCAAGGTCGGCGAAAGTCCACCATGCCCCCTCGCAGATGACTGCTGCAATGAAAAAGTAGAGGAGTCGGGATTCCTTTGTGAGTGCGACACCCAGCACGTGAATCATTGATGGGCGCTTATAGTGGCTCAACTCTCGATCTGCGGTAATCATCGAGTACTCCCTTCGCCAAGTGGAGATATTTGGTCGATCAATGAGGGTCCTGCACTCCCTGACTGGGCGTGTTTCTGCCGGGCTATCACGATCTCTTCGAGTGAGGGATGGTCATAGTTGCCCCCACCAACATCTGGAAGATAGACCATCGATCGACCGTTGCCCTCTATCAAGACTTCGGCATCCCCAGGTGGCGGGCCAGCAAGGTACACATGGTGTTCGACGAGAGAGTCAACAGCCTCGTTGACGAGCAGTTGTCCCTTATCCATCACAAGGAGCGAATCGCAGTCTCGCTCAATATCGGTGACAAGATGGGATGCCATGATCACGATCCTTTTTTGGTTAAAAGCTGCGGCAAGCACCTCGCCCATCATGTCTCTTCGGGTGCCGGGATCGAGCGATGCTAAGGGTTCGTCAAGAAGGATGATCCGTGAGCGCCGCGCGAGGCAGAATGCAATCGCGACGACCTTGCGTTGGCCCTCTGAGACTTGTCGTAGCCGAACGGATCGACCAAGGTCAAACCTTCCTACGGTATCGACAAAGAGCTGTGCATCGAAACCGTCGTTGTAACCTGCGCCCAGTGCCTCTAGGTCACCAACTGTAAACCGCGTGGGTAGTGAGGCGCGTTGATCTACAAAGGCGATCTCTCCTTGGCTGACTGCTCGACCATCAAGAGCCACACTGCCCGAGAAGGGTCGACGCAGTCCGGCAAGACAGTGAAGAAGGGTCGTCTTGCCCGCCCCAATAGGGCCAACAAGTCCCACCACATGGCCCGGCTGTGCCGTAAATGACACGTTACTTACGGCCGTGTGGGGACCTCTGAACGGGGCGAAGACCCGCCGCCTACTGATACGAGCGCAAAGTTGCTCGACCTTGAGGCCACTATCAGGCATGGCTGCTCCTTGTCTCGTTGAAACGCTCGAGTGCACCTGCGAGCACAACTGAAATGTCATCTAGCGAAAGACCGGCTTTGATGGCGGTGCCGATCGCGTGGTCAAGGTGGTCCCGAAAGGCGCGGTAGGCCTCCTCTTGGCCGACATAGGGATTACGGATGATCAACGTTCCCACTCCAGGCTTTGCGAGAGTGATCCCTTGTGTTTCTAATACCTTGTAGGCCTTCAAGGCCGTGTTGACATTGATCGAGGCCGTGCGGACGACATCGGTCACTGTAGGAAGTTGATCCCCAACCGCTAGAGTACCAAACCGCAGGGCGGCAAGAACTTGGTTCACGATCTGGCGGTAAGCAGGCACTCCGGTCGCTCGATCTATCAAGAACGAGACCTTGGGTCCTTGGGTCACCTCAACCTCCATTTCTCTAATTATATAGATAAACAGAGCGAATGACGCCGCATCGCCGAGAAGTAATCGGTACTACTTCCCGCCTCTCGGCGAGCGGCCAACAGAAAACGCACGCATGCATCCCCTTTGTCTTGCAAGCGTTACCCGGATTGTTGTTCCGCCCAAGAATTGGTTCTGATAGCCTCTCCTTCAGCTAAGTCACCTCTTGTATAGGCAATCTGGCAAAGCACCATCCAGCTTGGCGCGCTGAGTGCGCCCTGGATTTGCCCTACGTTGCAATTCCCTGGTCGCCGTTGGTCGCTGCGAGTTCTTGGAGTCTTCCCGAACACGGAGAGTCTTGGGCATTATGACCTCCTTGGGACTTGCCCACATTTCTGCCCACATTTTTACGCCTTAAGGTATGTTCCCGTGTGTCGAATGGCAAATTCCTGACGCTCCGAGCTGCTCTTATATGTCAAGAGATGTTCTCCCTATACCTCCGTAATTGACTCTTAATCCGCAGGTTTTGGGTTCGAATCCCAGGGAGCGCACCTGTTCAGGGGTTATTCTCGCTTGTATGAAGAAAACTCGGCCACATTTCTGCCTATGTCGTGCAATTGACTCGGTCATCTTGAAGTTCATCGATCCTGGAATAGACCTTGCCACTGGGCGGCGCTTTCTCCCCTTCATGTGATTCCCATCTCTATTCTGCTCGGACTTCTCACATGAGACGCGGATCAAATTTGGGGAAACCTATCACGTTTACGTTCAGCGGGTGGCGTGGCTAAAGTTGGGCTATGGACGAGCTGCGAGCACCAGTGACCTGGGCCACCGCGACTGAGCAATGGAACTGGATCGCCGAGCGTCTCGGGCCCTTTGCTAGGTCCGTCACCTCGGTCGTTCCCGCCGGGTTCTCTGCCTATGCCCGGATCCTGCACCCCGCGGAGGAGCCTGCGACCGGAGACCGTCTGGTGCGCTGGTTGGAGGTGGCCCGATGGAGCGGCATCGAGCTTCGCCCAGATGCGCAGTTCCACACCATAGCGCTGCCCGAGGTTCGCCCCGAGGCACCTTCACCGTGGCAAAGCCAGGGACCTGCCGCTGGCCGCCTCTTTCTTCCCGACGCCGAAGCGCTTACCGGGATCCTGCGACACCACACCACCACCCCCGAGGAGTGCTTCTTCGGCCTTTGGGACGGCTACGGCTTCGGGGACATACCGCTCGTGCCCGTGGGCTCTCCACCAGCTCCCCCGCTACCAGATCGGTCCCCAACCGCCACACGCAATCGGTCGCGACTCCAGCTCCCTGGCCACGACTACCTCTGCTATACGGGTCCGGTCGAGGCAATCACCGCTCCTACCGGGCTGAAGCGCGACCAGACCGCCAATATGGCCTGGCCCGCCGATCGGGCTTGGTTCGTCGGGTCGGAGATCGACCTCCCATGGACCTATGTGGGTGGGACGGCCGCGCTCATCAACGCGATCTGTGCCGACGAGCACCTCGAAGCCCTCCCCGCCTCGCCAAATGACCCACTCAGCAGGACCGAGGAGCGGATCGACCGCCTCGTCGAAGAATCCTTCGCCGAGCTGGTCAGCACGGGTCACGTGATGATCGACACCTCACGTGGGTCCGTCGAGGCGTGGTTGGAGCGCCCGACGAGGTCACACTCGGGACAGATCCGCACCGAGCAAGTCGGGGATAACGGCGTAATCGGGACGAGCAGAACCCCACTGCATCGAAGTGGGGACCTGCATCGCGCAGCCCGCTTCTGCCTCCTGCGCGCGGTTCTCGGGTTGGTGGAGGAGTATTAAGGCGAGAGGGGTGCTACTGAGACATCCCGGGCTCCTTGGAGGTCCCAGACCGTCCGCCTAATCCGTCGGCTCCTTGGCATGAGCTGGCAGTCAGCGACGGTCCCTGCGTTCTGTTCTGCTGGCACGCCCGCAGACGTTCGGCCGGTTCAAGCGCAGGGGAGCGGGTCGCAGTCATCCGCAAGTACTACACACTGGGTTCCGAAGGACGATTGAGCTATCGGTGGGCAGCGAAACAGCAACAGGAGCTCTCCGTCGGCAGCTGGCACCCGCCGTTCGCCTCCTCAAGATCAAGGAGCCTTCCACGTGCTCCTCGTCTCACAAACGAAGTGGACCGGGTACGAGGGGCCTTCCAGACCGCAAACAGTGGGCCGTCTAGTAGCCCTTGACTCTGGGAATCCTAAGCAGACGCTCGGAGTTTGTTGCACTGTCAGCGTGAATAGCAACTTCTGTTATTGCGAGACTTCCCGTTTTTGCCTTCACTCAGAACCAAAGTCGGGTAAGAAGGAGGCCCCCAGTGCCATGATTTGTGCGCGCAGCACCGGTAAGTCTCCCTGGATCGTCCTCCAGACGATTTCGAGATCCACCTTGTCGTAACCGTGCGAGACGCGGTTACGCATCGTGTACATGACTTGCCAAGGTATGTTGCTGTAGTGCGCGGCGAATTCAGGATCTACGCGCTGAATGTTGTTCGCTGCCTCGCCGATGATCTCGATGTTCCGGATCACCGCGTCTTGCACCAGATCGCTATTCAGGAAACCGACCTCATCCATGGCTTGGGTATAACGGTCGATGCGTTCGATAGCCTTGAGGATATGCCCGAGATACTCCGAAATGCGGGCACTCTTGCTCATACTTTCACCGCCTCGGCCAGTACCACACTACGGAACGCGTCTGGCAACGCCCTTGGTGTCAGCACATCGACCGATACACCAAGAAGGTGTTGAAGATCGACTTGGATGGCTGCCACATCCATCAATGTGGTCTCCGGTGTCGGGTCGACGAGGATGTCAAGGTCGCTACCCTCCGTATCCTCGCCACGCACGACGGAACCAAACACTCGAGCGTTGCAGGCGCGGTGCGACTCAACTACATGTCGAATGGCGGCCCGGTTCGACGCAAGGGCTTCAGAGGGTTTCATAGGTTCTTCCTTCGACTTTGAAATCTGATTCAATGATACCTCCGCAATCAACGGAGTGCAGTGAGGGACTCCAGTCTTGGACCTATACAACTTGGGCCCACCGACACCTACGGGTGCTCGCCTGGACGGCCAGGTGTTCTCCTTGAGACATCAGCTCTACGCGATCTTCGCGACGATGTACCATCGTAGAATTTACCCCACATATTCCGAGTGTGCCTTTGGCTCGTCGTGTGACCTTCCAATTCGATCTGCAATCGCAGGTGCACCTGATACACGAACCCCCCTGCGGTGCAGGTTAGGAGTCAAGCAATAATAACTTGAACAGTCACGGAGTCTGTGCTACCAAGGGAGCATAGCCGACGCAGCATTGATAGAAGCTAAACATCATGCGTTGTCTGGCTGGCTAGATGATGCCACGTTGCGGATATGGGCTGCGGTAGAGGCTCGTAGTATTGGACGTGGCGGGGTAAGCATGGTTGCCAAAGCAATTGGTATGTCTCGAACGACTATCTATATAGGACTGGCTGAACTTCGAATCGTCAGTACCAATCACTCGGGACATGCGTGGCCCTAAACCCCGTACACGCAGTAGGTGGAGGTCCAAAGAGATTGACCGATAAGTTTGTATGACTTTGTGGTCACCGTCTAAAGATTTAATGCTGGTGACGGAGGTTGTCAGGAATAGTCGCCGCGTCTCCTTGCAGCCGAGAGCGCGTCATAAGTTTGGTGCGGAACCGTCGAGGACCAAAGAATGTCGCTACGAGCACGAACCCCAGAGTCCGCTTTACCTTGGTTCTCGCCTGACAACCTCCACTGGTAAACAACTAGGAGGTTAGCACAGTGAAACAGATTAGGAGCAAAGTCGCTGGTCTTGATATCCACCGCGATACGGTGGTCGCATGCGCTCGGATAGGTGGTCCTACCGATATCGAGGTAACCAAGGAGAGCTTTCCAACAACACGGGCAGGCCTGGTCAAATTGGCATCGTTCCTCTCCAATGCAGGAGTAACAACGGTAGCGATGGAGGCGACCGGTGTCTACTGGAAGCCGGTGTATTACGCATTGGAAGGATTGGTAGACGAGCTGTGGCTCTGCAACGCCTCAGGGAGTGGGTGATTCATAGCAAGGCGAACGACTAGAGCAGCTGCCTTGTCCCTGAAGTCTCAATAGAAATCCTCGCCAGCGAATGCTGCGCTCGTAGCATGCAAAGCAGAGTCGGCTAGGTCGAGGTTCGTGATTCGCGTGATCATGTCCGAGTCCACCCCAATGGCTTCTGCGGCGATGGCAAGGTAGTCCGTCAGGTCCAGGTAGTGGATCGTCACCTTGCCAGCCGTTCAAGCAGTTCCCTGTCCTCGTCGATGATCTTCTGAATCCGGGACTTGAACTCAGGGTCGGCCCGCCTAACCGCGACGGCCTCAACCAACGCCCGGCGCACGGTCTCGTTCATGCTCAGTCCTTCGGCGCGGGCGAGAGCCTGGACATCTGCAGCCTCGTCGTCGGACAGCCGCAGCGTGAAGTTTTTCCCCATGACGTCATACCTCCATAACACCACCTAGCACCGATCGTCGCGCGAATCGCCGCAAGAGAAGTGGAGGGCCCTTGCGTTCGGTCCGCCTCCTATGCAAGATGCCGGCTCGCCGAGCCCACTCGGGCCAATTTGATGCGTCTCTCCGCAGCGCGCTTGCCCACATTTTTGTGCCTTAAGGTATGTTCGGATATGTCGATTGGCAAATTCCCAACGCTCCGACATGCTGTTGTATGTTTAGAGATGTTCCCGGTATGGTTGTGCAGGCAACTCTCAGGTCCGCAGGTTCTGGGTTCGAATCCCAGGGGGCGCACCTGGTGGGAGCTGGTTTTATGCCTATGTCACTGAACGGCTGCCCACATTATGCCTAGATCCATTAGGTCAGGGGCTAGATCCGCGAGCGTGACAAGGACATCTGGCAACTGGTCGCCAATCTTCCTAAGGACCCGATCTCAGGCGAGCGTCGGCAGAAGTACGTGACTGTTCACGGGCCAAAGCGCAAGGCTGACTTCGGGTTGCAGAAGTTGTTGAGAGAGGCTCAGCAATCACGTGCACGAAACTCAAGGGTCTTGGTGGAATCTGTGACCAGAAAGTGGATTACCTTGGTGAGTCGGAACCTCTCCCCCACGACCGTTCGGGGCTACATGGGTTGGATTGATCGTAAGATCGTACCCGCATTGGGCATGCTCCCATTGGCTGACGTGACGGCAGCGCATTTAGATCGGCTCTATCGGGATCTGACGGTACGAGGAAGTGCGCCAGCTTCGGTGCGCCAAGTCCATGCCATCATTCGACGGATCATCAATCAGGGTATGAAGTGGGGGTGGGTCGAGTCGAACCCCGCCCTGTTAGCCTCACATCTCTCATAGTACTTATCATTTCCCGTAGTGGTAGCGAGCTTGCAGAATAATGATCTCTTCGCCCATCACCTGATAGACAAGGCGGTGTTCGTCCGTAATACGGCGAGACCAAGAATGACTGATCCCATATCTGAGCTGTTCTGGCTTTCCGATCCCTGAAGTTGGGTCACGAACTACGTCGTCGATGAGACGGTTAACGCGCTTTAGCACGGTGCGATCGGTACGCTGCCAATAGACGTAGTCTTCCCAACCCTGGGGCGTAAAGACAAGCCTCACTCGCGGTCAAGCTGGTGTTCGAGCGCATCACCCCTGGCTGCCGCGTCTGCCGCATCAAGGAGCCTACGAGCGTTGGCGGGCGAACGAAACAGGTATGCCGTCTCTTGCCAGCCGTCGTATTCGTCGGCCGACATCAATACCGCGTTCCCGTGCTTGGATGTAATCTCAATAGCCGTCCTATCGTCATTAACGCGCTCGATCAGAGGAAAGAGTCCCCGACGTGCTTCGCTCGCAGAAATTGCCATCGCCCATTCTCCTTTCAGTCTATGGTACGTAATATAGTACCACTTCTGCTACTCTTCCTCAGTCTCGCATTCACGTCTTGAAACCTTCACTTGCTCAATGGCATGCGAGCGGATCGGGAACAGTCAACGATGGGGCGTTTACGGCGTCCTAACGTCGTGGACGGCTCCCTGGTTACGACCACCCCTTGCGTGAGAAGGCAAGCCAAAGACAGAGTCGTCGCGTTTGAACCAAGGAGACCTCGAAAAACCAGGGCCCGCCTGGAGCCTTCTGGTCCTTCACCGTAGTGGCAAGGTCGCCTCACAGCCACTGCATTGTCAAGCTCGGGCATCTTGACCTTCTTGGGGCTTGCCCACATTTCTGCCCACATTTTTACGCCTTAAGGTATGTTCCCGTATGTCGATTGAGAGATTCAAAACGCTCCGACATGCTGTTGTATGTTTAGAGATGTTCCCGGTATGGTTGTGCAGGCAACTCTCAGGTCCGCAGGTTCTGGGTTCGAATCCCAGAGGGCGCACCAGCTCAAGGGCTCTGTCCTTGGCTTTGTGAGGAAATCTTGCCCACGTTTTTGCTCGCTAACTCGGTTCTGTTGATCATTTTCTCTTCTCGGACAGGTGCCGAGGCTGTCGTTTAGCTATCGAGGCCTAGAGGTTGGACGGACCGGTGTTTCCTTGAAGATGTCGGGTTTGACCATGAGTGAGACGTGGCATCTGAGCGCAAGGCTGGGTACGAGGGGCTTTCCAGGGCTAAGGTGCTCATTCCCGATGAACCCCTCGATTGTAAAGATCAAGTACCAGCTAATCCCTAATGAGTTCGTCGATTGTGCCGACCACCGGTAAGAAAGCGTGGCTATCGCGATACCGAGTGGGCGTATCGGGTCACATATGAGGTGGATTGCAGGCAGAGGGCGGTCAGCGCTGGCAAGTTCGCAGATAACATGGTGATATGGAGCCAGAGACCAAGACTAAACGAGTTCGGCCATCAGTGCGCCTGCATGACAATCGTACGGCGGTGCTAGCTGTACTGACTAATTATGGAGCACACAATGCGCGCGTCTTCGGCTCTGTCG
The DNA here is from genome assembly GCF_027364955.1 of Ferrimicrobium sp. NCBI lineage: Bacteria > Bacillati > Actinomycetota > Acidimicrobiia > Acidimicrobiales > Acidimicrobiaceae > Ferrimicrobium > Ferrimicrobium sp. The sequence goes on along the minus strand of NZ_DAHXOI010000032.1, from coordinate 3,103 downwards.
CCCGAGGAGAGGATCAAGAGGGGTCCGACTTAGACCTTCTTGTAGACCTCCCTCGAGGCATAGGCCTCTTCGAACGAGGCAGACTCACCCAAGACCTAGAAGACGTACTCGGATGCAGAGTCGATTTGGTACAAGACTGCGAGGTACCCGAACGATCGAGAGGCCATGTCTTGCACGAGGCACGGCCGCTGTGACACGTTCAGACGACGACCGCGTTGCACATATCATTGATGCGATCGAACGGATTGAGCGTTGGACAGACCACCACGCGCACGACGATATCTAGCGCTCAGCGGTGTTGCGCCAGATGGAGATCATTGCAGAAGCGACGACTTCGCTGAGCGATACCTTCAAGACCTCCCATCCAACTGTTCCATGGAGAGACATCGCTGGATTTCGTGTTCAAGTAGCCCATCGCTACTGGGATACCGAATGGAGCGAAGTCGAGCAGACGATTATCGAGGACTTGCCCATTCTTCGCAACGCCATCTCGTCTATCGAAAGGACCGATGACCAATAATCACTAGGGACTGAACCGAAGCTTTCGCAATGTTTACACCTACTCCCCCGACACCCGTGCTAGACCGAACAGCTCAGTCGCCGGCGTATCGTGTCTCTCGTGCATCGGCCGATCAGCAACACCACTGCCGACGGCGAACACACTTTCTTATGGACGGCCCCCTGTCTCCGGTAAGCTCGTATGCGTAACCGGCACATCCGCAGGTTTTGGGTTCGAATCCCAGGGAGCGCACCTGTTCAGGGGTTATTCTCGCTTGTATGAAGAAAACTCGGCCACATTTCTGCCTATGTCGTGCAATTGGTTACGAGCCTAACTCCTGAAACCCATCAACCCTAACTCCTGAAACCTCTCAATTCCAATCCTGGAAGTGAAGAACCCTAACTCCTGAAACTGGAGAACTCTGACCCCTTTAAGTGGTTCATCGGTGCAACGAATCGGCCATACTCGTCCATAGTGGACGGCCCCTTGCTTTCGGTCCAGCTCCTATGCGAGCCGGCACCTTGTAGGTTGTCCTCTAGCAGTCATGCGGTCGCGGATGCCAGTTGTTTTTGGCACCGTCTGCGCACGGCCAAACCAAACACTGCCGTATCGAGCTGTACAATCTACCATCGAAATGATGGACAGTAAACACATCTCTCCTGTTCAGGCTGGGTGGAATAGAGAAGATAAATAGGTTAGTGCTTGGTTTCGCCTCCACTTTCCTCAAGCCTCTCACCCTTACGGTGGATCAGATAGGTTTCACCAGTCCGCACCAAAAGGTGTGGGTTTCGCTCGGGAGAATCGTGAACTCTTGCTCCGCAGCGTGACGACCAAGTCAGGGACCGAGACTCGAGCAATTGCCCATACTTGGTTAGGATCGATACGATGGTAGTGATGCGCAAGCAATATGCGTAGAGCAGATATGTCACTCCATGGGACTCCGGGGTATTCACCAATAAACTCATCTGACAGCGCGCGTGTCGCCTCACCGTTCGACTGCGCGTAGACGAATACGCCCGTCATCATCGTCAGATGGTCCCATGGCGACTATCACCGCAAGTTCGTCGGCTGCATCAAGTATGTCCGCACCAGGGTGTTCATCATTCCTACTCAAATTGGGACGGCCTCCCGCTTGATATGCTCATCCCGACTCTTTAGCCCTTTGGCCGCCACGACATCCACAGACGTGCCTAGAAGGCCTGCAATGGCTTCCTGAAGATGAACCAGGTCGAAGAGAGTACTTTGTTCGTCGAAGTCAACTAATAGATCAATGTCGCTCTCAGAGGTCTCTTCTCCGCGGGCGACTGATCCGAAGACGGATACGCTGCGTCCATGATGCTCTCGAACGAGACGATCAATCTCGTTACGGCGAGACAACACCAAATCAAGCAGCACTCCCATACTCTCCAGAATAGTTGCGCCATGCGAGATATTCTCTCGGGTTTTGTTCTTACGCTACCGAGCGAGCGAACACTCGAAAATCTCCCGCAACCACAGCCGGTCGCCGTAGGAGAGATCGATTTGCAAAGCGGCCCCACTCACGTCTACCGCCTCCGACGTGACCTGCCGGACAATGCAACGGGTGAACTGACAATCGGCTGACATACCACACCCCGCCGTGCTACCCAACTTTTCACCTAACAATTGCGTCCGAGGGTGACCGACTGATTCCAAGCCCATCCCACAAACCTCGCCAGCAAACCCTGACTACAAGTGCAAATGGGACACCAACAAACACTTTGACTACCAGTTCGGACCGCTTATGGCGACCTTTTCATCCCGAGGTGCAGGGTGCGAGACTGGAGGGCCACCAGATCAGAGTATATATCTCCAAAGTCCGCTAGAAAACACCCAACACAAAACCCAACATCGGGGTAAGGTGGGTAGATGGTGGACAGGCTGCGACTGGCGGAGGAGCTAGCCGTTTGGGAGCTTCGGGTCTTTATTGGGAGAGACTTAAAATAATCAAGTTAAGCGACCGGATCCCGTGGACTTCACTTGCGTTAAGGACCTCCGTGGCCCACTCCAGGGCTTTTGGATCCACTGCCAGAGCCTACTGGTTTGGTGAAGCTTCATAGTGCGCAGTGGCACTCAACTTTGTTGTCTTCTCACGAGAGTCCGACACGATCATTGAATGTTCGGATTGTTTGCTCAGATTCCCAGTTCGCATTGGCGAAGAGATTGATTCGTAACCCTGGTTACGCAATAGACAGCGGCAAGTGAGCTCGCACCGCGACACCCATCTGACCATCAATACGACAATCGGACGGCGCATTGATCGAGCTCATCAAGCATGGTGCAGAAGCGACAGCTTGCCTCATAAAGTTTCCTCTGGTGGGCACCAGTACCGATGGTGCGGACTTTATTGCAGTGCAGCACTCCTTGAGTGAGCACCCCTGACAGTGCTTCTTGAAAGGCGCGGAATACATAATTGCACCCTATCAAACCTATATTTGGCTGTAATCAAGGCATGAGCGAGTTCAACGGGCTGATCACGGTGTCATCGTCCGTTGTGAGGATCGGGCCAGTGCCGGTGACGACAAGACGGAATGCCGGCTCACCTACGGTGTCAGTATCGATCTGGTCGATGACGTTGTGTAGCGA